>SLFE01000140.1 GCA_007124415.1 Waddliaceae bacterium
CTGACAGATTTTTATAAGGCCCATCTATGAACCGACACTCCTTGCCCAGCTCTAAAGAGCTGCGCTACGTCGCATCAATTCATATCTAGACCTTCTAAAAAACTGTCAGACGAGATTAGGGTCACAATCAGGGGTTAAAAGCTCATTCATATCCATTTTGTTCCTTCTAAAGGGATAAAATGGAAAATCCATCAGCAGAATCCCGGGAAAACTCTCTCTCGTCTCCTGACTTACCTTCCAGTGGCCCATCAGCACTCCATGATAAGAGGAAATATCGGCAACATCTTTAACCGAACGCCTCGCCGCAGCTTCAAACACCTTGTCATTTTTTAGATGATATATATTTAATGCAGGAATAAACCCGTTTTTTTGAAAACATTTCTTTTTTTCAGGACTAACGAAACTAGAATTTAGATACCAAACAGGCTTGTTGTAGGCAGATAGCTTGTCTGAAAATTTTTGGGTTATCGAGTCCTCATTTCCGCAGGCATAACGATGTCCCTTGTATCCGGACGCCAACCCCTGCTGGATTTCGCAAATCTGCACCCCCCTTTCTTCACTGTATTTTAAATCAACGACGACATAACTGATATTGGCAGGAGTTCCTTCGGGTATAGTCAGATTGTCTGAACAAAGGCAATCGGTAAGAAAAATGAATAATAGGCAAACAAGGGCAAGAAAGCTCGAAAAGCGTTTTTCAATCATGCGGTTGACTAACATATTTCTACAAGCCATAAAAATTACCTATCCTACCTGATTTTAAAATTCAACCCTGCAACCGTCAATAAATTTATTTAAGATGGCGGGGCCATAAATTCGGGGCCGACGGGCTGCTTGATCGTCTCAAAGATGATGTGGTCGATTTCTGCGAAGTCGTCCTCTTTCAGCTTCCAGCCCCATACCGAATCGACATCATCAATCTGCTTCGGCTTTCTGGCTCCCCAAAGGGCTATGTTGACTCTCTTGTCAAGCATCCAGCGAACGGCTACGGCAATCAGAGGGCGCCCATGCTTTTTTTCCGCCCATTCTTCGAGGCGGCAGGCGGCCTCAAGGTATTCGGAAAACCGGGGCTCCTGAAATTTAGGATCTTTTTGGCGCAAGTCATCCCCTTCAAACGACCTATCCTTGGACATCTTGCCCGACAAGAGCCCTCGGCAAAGAGCTCCGTAGCCCAGTACGGCAATGCGGTTTTTCAAGCAGTAGAAAAGAGCCGACTCTTCGATTTCCCTTTCAAAAAGATTATATGGGGGCTGGCATGAATGAAGCGGAGAGATTTGACGGAAAATATCCATTTCTTCGGGAGAAAAGTTGCTCACGCCGACAGCGCGGATTTTCCCTTGATCCAAAAGGCCTTTCATAAACTCGGCAGCTTCCTCAATTGGCGTATTTGGATCAGGCCAATGAATTTGGTAAAGGTCTATCGCCTCGACATCAAGCCTTTTTAGCGAATCCTCAATCTCTTGCTGCAGGCGATTTTTACTGCAATCTCTGAAGGGCTTTTGATTTTCCCAATTTATGCCCGCTTTTGTCGCAATAATCACATTGTCGCGGCTGCCGAATTCCTTAAGAGCTTTTCCCACAAGCTTTTCAGCATGCCCGAATCCATAAACCGGGGCGGTATCGATGACGTTAATCCCCTTTTCCAGAGCGCGCAAAATTGTCTTGATAGAGTCTTTATCGTCGCTTCCTCCCCACAGCCAGCCGCCTATCGACCAGGTCCCCAGGGCAACGCGAGACGCCTTTTGTTCAATATTAGGGATTTGCGTAAATTCCATAAAAAATCCTCCCTAATTGAGGTTGTGGATTTTTTCGAGCAGGTAGCTCGAGAAGCGGTTGCCGTACCTTTGCTGCAAATCGGTTATCTTCCAATCTTCTCCGGTAATAGTTTTGCGGCAATTGTCTTCTCCGCAACGGCATTCGAAAGAAGGTCCGCCGCTAAAGAGCATCGCATAATCGAGGCAAAGTTCTTCACCGGCCTCTATATCGCGCAGGGCGACAACAATAATATTTCCCGACAATCCCATATTGGGATTGCAGGAATGATTAATGTAGCACATGGATTCGTTGAACTCGTCCTCGGACAAAGGAGCAATAAAAAATTCGTCGGAAATTTGATGCTGGGACGCCTTTATCTCGGCAGAGTACTCTTGCAGCTGTTGTTTGTTGATGATACGGCCCGACTTGATCGCGATGATCTCGCCCTTGCCAATCGCTTCTTTGGCAAAACGGCCCTTTCCTATGATAGCGCTGTCTTTAAATTCTGTTTTAGGGCTCCGATAAGATCCCAGTGTCATGTTTGCTCCTTAAGGAAGTAGTTCAACTTTTCCCGAAAGGATTTCGTAAAATCCACCGGCTATTGTTACATTATTGTTTTTCAAACGTTCTTTCAGATTGCTCGCAACATAGCGGACATTGGCTTTTGTCGCTTTAGCCAGGTCTGTTTGATCGCCGATTCCCTTCGCGACCTGTTCGACGATAATGGGAACATTGAGAGCGCTTTTGTCAAGAACGGCCTGAACAGCTCCGCAAGCTTCATGCCCCAAGACAAGTATTGTATCGACGTCTAAAACTTCCACGGCGAACTTAACGCTTTCCCACTGAGTCTCGGATAAAATATTTCCGGCCACTCTGATGACAAAAAGATCTCCGATGCCCTGGTCAAAGATAATTTCCGGGGCTACCCGCGAATCCGAACAGGCCAGTATTATCGCAAACGGCTTTTGCCTCTCGACAGTAGCCAACCGGTCGACATGATACCCTTCTAAGGATTTGGATGCGCTTTTAATAAATCTTTTGTTGCCATCCATCAGTCTTTGTAATGATTTATTCTCCGGGCGGGGCTGCATCTCATCTGCGGATAGGCTGCCTAGGATGAGCAAACCGGCGCAGAAAATGAAAACTCTGTTTTTTAAGAAAAACATCGCGAAACTCCTTTTTTTTCATCAATATCCTTTAAGGTACAAAAGGATTTTATTACCAACAAGAAAAAAACCTTCTCTCCTTTTAGTCCCGACGATGCAGAATGCAGTAATGCAGGGCCCGGCCATAATTAAGTAATTGGAATTCTGACGGTTGGAAAAAGTTATGCAGAATGCAGGGCCCGGCCCTAATCGGGCAGAATCAGCGGAACGGGACAGCCCAATGAGTCGCCGAAAGCGCGGAAGAGCTCGGCCTCGTACAAGTTGATTTTTTTGTTGTACTTCATGCAAGCGATGCAGCCTTCGAGAAGTTTTTGTTTATCTTTAGGCCTTAGCATCACTAAGGTTTCAATGGCTTTATCCAGTTCTTTAAATGATATCTTCGATTTTTTCAGTTTTTTAAGAGGCCTGACGCCAATCTTTCTTAGTCCGGCGTTCAATGCCGCAAGGTGCGAATCAGTGTCTTTATGGCCGACATAAGCCAGAGTTTGCAAGAGCGTAAAGCATTCCCTGAGATGGTCCGACACTTTTTCCTGCCCCATCTCTTTTCTAGGGCTTCTGAACCGCCCGTCTAGATTCTGAATTAATATTTTCTCGAGAATCCACTCGAAAAGATCGATTTTATTGTCGGCGGCTATGAGACTTTTGACATTCTCGCGAAAAACCTCGTACTGGCTCTTTCTAAGCATTTTCAACGAACGCCTCGCCATGTCTATCAAAGGAATCCTCGCTTTCATCTCGACTTGGTCAAAATAGGGAATCAGCCGTTTCAGTTCCCTGTATGCTCCGAGGTAGGCCTCCTCGCCGAGCTTGTTCAATTGAATCTCCCTGATTTCTGGATCTTTGGAAAGAAGCAGCCCGTAAACGACGGCCCTTGCCCCATACGGGTCGTGAACTGCGCTTTTGATGGGAAGGGGCAGAGCCGCAATCAATGATTTTGCCAGCTTGATCTGCTCGACATTAGGCTTTCCTGTCGATTCAACAAACGAGAGGCCGGAATCCACTTTTTTTCCAGCGACGCCCGGCTTAGACGAGGATTTCTTTGCCTCCGCTTCTTTTAAATCGAATATCCGCTCGATCCTTTCTTCAATGGGAGGATGAGTGGCAAACAATCCGGCCATTCCGGACAGCACCCCGCTCGAGAAAAACATATGGCTGATTTCCGAGGCATGAGCATTGACCACTTTGGATTGAAAATCAGAATCGCGGATTTTTTTCAGAGCATTGCCGATACCGTCGGGATTTCTGGTAAACTGCACAGCCGAAGCGTCGGCTAAAAATTCTCTTTGGCGGCTGACGGCTGCTTTAATCAAGTGGCCGAAAAAAGTCCCGACAAAACCGATAGTCATCAGCCCGAATCCAACCGCCATAAGCAAAGCGCCGGTATTCCCCCTTTGGCGCGAGGCGACCCTGGAGAACATAGCGGACCTTAAAATATAGTAGCCGACAAGCCCGAGAACCAGAATGCCGAATAAAAGGCCGATGAGGCGGATGTTGATGCGCATGTCCCCGTTTATAATATGGCTGAACTCATGCGCGATAACCCCCTGCAGTTCGTCACGGTTCAGATTTTCCACTAATCCTTTTGTGACCCCAATCACAGCGCCGGATGGGGTAAACCCTGCCGCAAAGGCGTTCATTCCTTTTTCTTTTTCCAGCAGGTAAACTTCCGGGGTGGGAGTGCCCGAAGCTATGGCTATTTCCTCGACAACATTGAGAATTTTCTGCTCATTGGGATCCGATGTTCCTTGGTCGATCAAACGCCCCCCAACGGACTCGGCGACATACGCTCCGCCCCCTTTTTGCAGCTGCATGATTTTGTAGAGGCTCGCCAAACCGACTAACAACAGAGTGAAGAAGGCAACCAAAACGAAAAGGCCCGGATCCCACAGGTCCTCGGTGTGGAATGTGTACCCTTTGACAGCAGAAGCGTTCACCCAGGCAATCAGGACATAGGAGAAAAGTATAATTCCCACGACGGCGCCGCAGAATAAAATAATAAGCCAAGCCGTATTCCTCCTCGCCTTGTCCTGATGTTGAAAAAAATCCATTAGAACTCTACTTTGACCGGTTCGGCGATTTCCGCGGATTTAAACTCAAGCAGCCCGGCATCCTGATCAAAGCCGAAAAGAGGCGCGATAACAACCGCCGGAAACGACTGCCTGTATATATTGAACGCCATCACAGCGTCATTGTAGGCCTGCCTTGCAAAGGCAACTTTGTTTTCCGTTGAAGTGAGCTCTTCGCTCAGCTGCATCATATTCTGATTGGCCTTCAAATCGGGGTAGGATTCGGAAAGGGCGAAAAGCCGTCCCAAAGCGCCGGACAACATCCCCTCGGCCCCCGACAACTTTTTCATTTTATCCGCGTCTCCCGGATTTCCCGAAGCGTCCTTGAGCCCTTGCATGGCCTCGCCGCGCGCCTTAACAACCGCCTCTAATGTCTCTCTTTCGTGCTTGATATATCCTTTAGCCGTCTCAACCAAGTTGGGAATAAGGTCGTGCCTGCGCTTGAGCTGAACCTCGATCTGGGCAAAAGCGTTTTTGTATCGATTTTTCAGTTTGACGAGCATGTTGTATATGCCGATCAACAGAAATGCGGCGATCAATACCGCAACAACTAAAACGATCAGGAAAATCCACATAAGCACCTCACTCTATCGTCATCCTACCCCTTCCCGCTATAGGGTGTCAAGCAAACTTAACTCCTTTACTTTTAGTGTGAAAATAAAACTGTTTACTATTTTTTCAAAGGAACATTTTGATAATGTATAATTTTAAATATTACAATGTCTAATATTTTAATTCCTGATTAGTTACAATCAGGGTTAATGGAAATTAAAAAGAAATCAGCGGTTCTCGCTACGGGGTTTGCGATGTTTTCAATGTTCTTTGGAGCAGGAAACGTTGTTTTCCCCCTAGCCATCGGGCAGGAAACAGGTCATTTAAATTTTTATGCCATATCAGGGCTGCTGATCTCGGCGGTAGGCATCCCTCTCCTGGGCTTGATTTCAGCCACTTTATTCAACGGAAACTATAAGCATTATTTTGAAAGGATCGGCAAGGTTCCGGGATTTTTGGTTGCCCTCTTTATAATGGGGCTTATAGGCCCGTTCGGCGCCATGCCGAGGCTCTTTACTGTCGCCCACTCGACCTTCGCTTATTACTGGACGGGAATCCCCTTTGTCTTTTTCAGCCTTGTATCATGCATCATCGTTTTTGCGCTGACATTCAAAAAGAACAAGATCGTCGACATTCTGGGGTATTATTTGACCCCCATACTGCTTTTTTCCCTCGTCGTAATCATCATCCTGGGACTTATCTGGGCCCGCCCGCCGGTCGTATCGATCCTCACGCCCGGCCAAGCGTTTATGGGCGGACTCCAGACCGGCTACTCAACTATGGATCTTTTGGCCACATTTTTCTTCTCATCGGTGGTTTTGTCCTGTTTGGAAAGCACTGAAATCGAGAGGGGGCACAAAAAAGATTTCCGCAATGTTATCTTCATGACTTTGAAAGCCAGCATCATCGGAATGGGCCTTTTGGCCATGATCTATATCGGCTTCAGCTACGTCGCTGCGTTCCACAGCTCAGGGCTCAAGGGGCTCCGGCGCGAGCAGCTGCTTGGGGCCATATCAGTGCAAATGCTCGGACCGTATGCAGGCGTCATCGCCATCATTGCCGTCTCGATGGCCTGCCTGACAACAGCTATTGCCTTGGCTGCGGTTTTCTCGGAATTTCTGCACAACGACATTACGATGGGCAAGCTCCCCTACATCCCCAGCCTGATCATCACCCTTGTGGTTGCTTTTTTAGTCTCGACATTGAGATTCGGCGGGATTGCCGCGTTCCTTGAGCCGATCCTGATCATCAGCTACCCGGCCCTGATTGTTCTGGCGATTCTGAACATCGCCCACAAACTGGCGCACGTCAATATCGTCAAGACTCCAGTGGCCGTCACTTTTTTGATCTCGCTGGGCGTGTACGCCTACCAAACTATATAGGGCCGGGCCCTGCATTCTGCATAACTTTTCATAACTAACTCATTTTGAGACTGTTGAGTATTTTAAGCGATCAGGCTGCGGGTCACACATTCGCCAGCTGGCAGCTTGTCCAGGACTCGAGGGCATGTTGGATGGTACTGCAAAAATGCTCTTGCTTATAGGGATCGTCGCAGCAATAAATATAGCCGAGGCAAGAAGTGTCTGAGGCATTCACATAAACTGTTCCCAATTCGGTTTGGGGGATATTCATGAAAGACAGGGACTTATCGGTCTGCTCCTTCACTCCCGGGGTATCGGCAATGATGATGACGTACACGGCATCAAGTTCGCGATGAATTGAAATCGCGTAATTCTCTCCCGGGAAAAAACCGTGTTCGAGGGTGTCGAGCATTTGCAAAAACAGAGTTTTGAGAGAGTAGGCTTCGAATACGCTGCGCATTGCCGCCGGGGTCAATGAGTAAAAAAAGTTTTCCAATAGCAAATCGTTGTACACCCCTTCATCGGCGAGCAGCGATCTGACGGTGCACAGCAACTCATTCTGCTTTGAAATCATCCCCCCGTTATAGTCGCGCAAAGTTCCTAGAACTCTTTCCAATTCCGCAACAACTACCTGTCTGGCCTTGTACAGGTCTATCGAGTGGTCGTCGCGCAAAAACATGTCCTTGGGAAGTTTGACGCGGAACACGGTCGCTTCCTTGGGATGTTTTTTTCTGATAAACCCGACTGTTTTTGAAAAGTCATGGATATACTCGAGAAAGGTATCGGCCCTTTTGAATATCTCCTGAATTTTTGTGTCCTTATTCCCATATACCCTGACATAAATGATCGTGAAATAAAGATGGGAATACGTTTGCTCATCAAAGCTTATAAAGACCTGGGGCACATCGCGGATGTATTTGATCTGGTGGCTCAAGCTCAAAATATTGCGCATGATCTCTTCTTCGTTGCGGGGCATGAATACAGGATGCATCATATGTTCGATCCGGTCTTTGAGATCGTCCGGCAAATCCTGCCTGAGCCGGGTAACCTCGTCATTGGTAAACGGATTTCCGTCGGTTTTTTCGATTTCCATATAAAGCGTACCGAGATGCTCCATCGACCTTCTGCTTGAGAAAAACGAACCTTCGACCATCTGCACGTTGGGAAGGTAATTATGGACAGCCTTCATCAAATGCCTGTCTTCAAATATCTCCTTGTCGCTCATAAAATTAACGCCTACAAGCAATCCAAGAACACGCTTTGTCGCCCCCCTCAAATTGAGCCTGGCCCGGAAGATTTTGAGATTCAGGTGCCTCTTGTCGGGAGCCACTTTGACAGCATCCTTAAGAGACTTTCTGAAAAGGTAGTTCAAACTGATAATCCGGCTCAAATGGCGGCATTCCCTCTCGCTCTTGAACGCATCGCGGCAAAGGACCAGAACATGCTGCATTTCCGTAAACACGCCATGATCGAAAAACTCGGGAAGACGCTTGGCAAGGCTGGCTATATATTCTTGGATGAGCGCCGTCTTTTGATCGGCGACCAATCCTTTCGTCTCGAGTATCCGTCTGGAATAATAAGAGGATCCGACTCCAAGCTTAAGCTCTGTCTCCATAATCGGAAGGTTTTTCATGATTTCCTGATACTCATACTTGCTGTGTACCTTAAGCATCACCTCGACAATGGTATATTTTTCCTCGTCGAGTTCCGGCATCCGGAAATCAACGGCATAAAAAAGGGTAACGTCCAAACGATGGCCGGGATCGAGCCGACTGCTGATCATATCAAAAAAGAATTTAAAAGCGTTCGCCCTGTATTTGACCAGCAGATAAAAAGAAAGGGTCGAAGGGGCTCCCTTAAATTCGCTGTGGGTAAAAAAAGGCAGGACAGAATAAAGCCTTGACCGAAGCATTTGGTAATCGATTTTATTGCCCGAGACAGCATCGGGAAAGTGCTTTTGAAGCATTTCCTTAAGTATATTTTGAATCAAATTCTTGTAAATGTCCTTAACGCAGTCATTCGACGAAGAATCAAAATCGGTGATAATTTTAGGGCAGGCATCGGCATCAGTCATAAGCAAACGGCATTTTCTAGAGTAATATAAATCCTTCAACGGATATACAACAGCGAGGAATTTTCAAGCAAACTCAAAGACCGGAATTTCAGGAATCTTTGTCAGCGGGTCGAAAATTTTCGTACCCGCAACCTCCGGGTGGTCGAACGAGTATATGTGCATGGGCATGCCGTTTTTTTGAGCCAGCTCAATGCACCTCGGGTGCAGCACCCGCCCGCCGCTCCGGATAATTTCCAATGTCTTGGCGTAGTCGATTTCAGATATGAGGGAAGCGTCGGGGCATAATTTCGGGTCGCTATCGTAGACTCCGCCAACATCTTTGAAAAACTCGACCCTTTCGGCGCCAAGGGCCACCGCCAAAGCGACTGCCGAAATATCCGAGCCATTGCCACCCAAAGTGGTAATCTCGCCCCCGAGGCTGCACCCTTGAAATCCGGCCACGATGACAATATTTCCCTCATCCAAAAGAGGGATAATCCGCTTCGGCCGCACCTCGACGATGCGGGCATTGGAATGTTCATTGCAGGTAATGATTCCCGATTGGCTGCCAGTAAAGCTGACTGCCCGCTCGCCTTTTGCGGCAAGGGCCATCGCAAGAAGCGAGATGCTGATCCTCTCGCCCACGCTGACAAGCATATCGTACTCCCTCGGAGGGGGGTTCGGATTGACCCTCTGAGCCAGCTCGACCAGCTGGCTCGTCATATTGGCCATAGCGCTGACCACAATCGCCAGTTTTCCATGGCCTCTTTTCCGTTCAAGGGCAATATCTGCTATTTTATTAAAATGATCGGGAGAGGCCACCGCCGCCCCGCCGAATTTCAGCACAATTGTCGTCATATCATCCCTACCCGTAATTATGAATCCCTAAACATGAAGGAAGTAGAAAAAAAAATAAATGCAAATATTGATTTTACAGCGTCAGGAGGGACTTTTTCAGCTGCCCTATTGATATTATTGGGCCCTGTCTGTTAACATATTTGTTATTAGTCAATAAATATAAGGAGAAACCTTTAACATGCCTACAAACCAACAATATACCTGGGAAGACAGTAAGCTTGTCGACGATGTCGACTACCAGGAAAAAGAAGCGCAAGAATTCAAAAATCTGCTTGCGGAAACTGAAGAGACAGAAAGCGACGAAACAGCCGCCATGGTACCCGGAACGATTTTATCAGGTAAAATTGTCGAAGTAACCAAAGACCACGTCGTCATTGATGTCGGCCTCAAATCCGAAGGCATAGTCCCTATCGAAGAGTTTTCAAATCCGGAAGATATTGCTCTCGGCGAGGAAACGGAAGTGCTTCTGGACAGGGCTGAAGACGAAAACGGCCAGATTGTCCTCTCCCGTGAAAAAGCCGAAAGGCAGAGACAATGGGAATACATCTTGGAACATTGCGAAGAGGGCTCTATTGTTAAAGGAAAAGTTCTCAGAAAAGTCAAAGGCGGCCTTATGGTCGATATCGGCATGGAGGCCTTCCTCCCCGGATCGCAAATCGACAACAAGCGCATCAAAAACCTCGACGAATACATTGGAAAAACTTACGAGTTCAAAATCCTGAAAATCAATATCGAGCGAAAAAATGTGGTCGTTTCAAGACGCGAGCTGCTCGAGGCCGAAAGAATCTCGAAAAAAGCAGAGCTTCTCGAAGAGATCGAGATTGGCGACATCCGCGAGGGAACAGTGAAGAACATCACCGATTTCGGAGTGTTTCTTGACCTCGACGGAATCGACGGCCTTCTACACATCACTGATATGACATGGAAAAGGATCAAGCACCCGTCGGAAATGGTGCAGCTGGGCGACAAGCTTGAAGTGATGATCCTAAACATCGACAAAGAAAAAGGACGGGTCGCCCTGGGCCTCAAGCAAAAAGATTCCAACCCATGGGACCAGATTGAAGAGAAGTACCCGCCCGGAACAAGAGTCAAAGGAAAAATCGTCAACCTGCTGCCATACGGCGCCTTCATTGAAATCGAACCCGGAATCGAAGGCCTTATCCACGTATCCGAAATGTCTTGGGTCAAGAACGTGGCCGACCCATCTGAAATCGTCAACAAAGGCGACGAAGTGGAAGCTGTCGTTCTCTCGGTGCAAAAAGACGAAGGGAAAGTCTCTTTGGGCATGAAGCAGATCGAACACAATCCATGGGACGATGTAGACGATAAATATCCGATAGGCAGCAACATCAAAGTTGAAATCAAAAGCCTGACAAACTACGGCGCTTTTGTGGAGCTTGAGCCCGGCGTCGAAGGACTCATACACATATCCGACCTCAGCTGGATCAAGAAGGTGTCTCACCCTTCCGAGCTCCTGAAGAAAGGAGATGAAGTAGAAGCCGTAGTCTTGTCTATCGACAAAGACAACAAAAAAATCACACTAGGGCTGAAGCAGCTCAGCGAAAACCCTTGGGAAAATATCGAAGAGACTACGCCTGTAGGCTCGATCGTCAAAGGAAAAGTCTCCAAGATCACGGCTTTCGGCGCCTTTGTCGAACTGGAAAATGGAGTGGAAGGACTCATACATGTTACAGAGCTTTCCGATCAGGCTTTCGGAAAAGTTGAAGATGTCATCTCAAAAGGCGACGAGATTACCGCTAAAGTCATCAACATTGAACCTGAAAATAAAAAGATCGCCCTCTCATTGAAAGAGTGCATGATTGAAGAGAACCAGGTCAATCGCGACGACATTCCTCTTGGAACCCCTTCAGAAAATGAGCAAGGTAACAACGCCGAGCAGGCAGAAGTGGAAAGCGAAGCTGAATAATTGAGTTGTTTTCTCGGGGAATTTATGATAAATTCCCCGAGAACTATTAACAACTTCAATTTAAATGGAGGTTGACCCTCCCTGAACACAAAAAATCAACTAACAATAGCGGCAATTTCAAAAGGCCGGCCTTAGGAAAAATATGAATAAAGATCTCATTGCAATCTTTGAATACCTTGAAAGGGAAAAAGGAATTAAAAGGGAAACCATTATCCATGCCATCGAAGAATCGCTCCAAGTCGCGGCTCTAAAGAGCGTCAAGGGCGTCTCCCATGCTACGGTTACCATCAATTCCAAAACTGGCGATATTGAAGTATTTTGCGAGAAAGAGATTGTCGAAGATGTCACCAATCCCACGCAGGAAATCTCGCACGAAGATGCCAAAGAGATCGATCCCGACTGCCAAATCGGCCAATATATTGATGTCGTCGTCACACCCAGGGATTTTGGACGCATCGCCGCGCAAAAAGCCCGCCAGGTCATCACCCAAAAGCTTCGCGAGGCCGAAAGGGATGTGATTTACGAAGAGTACCGGCACCGTATTAACGAACTTATTTCGGGAACCGTCAAGCGATTCATTCCCGGAAACAAATTGATTATCGATCTTGGAAAGGTCGAAGGGGTCATGCCCCTCAAGGAATATCCGAGAACCGAACACTATCGCGTCGGCGACAAAGTCTTCGCCCTTCTTAAAGAAGTTCGAGATACCGAATCCGGAGGAGCAGAGGTTGTCTTAAGCAGAAGCGACCCTGAATTTGTCAAACAGCTATTCATTCAGGAAGTTCCCGAAATCAACGACGGTACAGTCGTTATCGACAAAGTGGTGCGGGATGCCGGCTACAGGACCAAATTAACCGTTAAATCAACCGATCCCAAGGTCGACCCCGTCGGAGCCTGCGTCGGCATGCGCGGCCTCAGGGTGAAGAATGTTGTCCGCGAGCTCAATAATGAAAAAGTCGACATTATCCCTTACTCGCCCGACCCGATCGAACTGCTCCAAAACGCGCTTTCCCCTATCGAAATCAGGAAATTCAGTTTAAGCGAGGATGAAGAACATCTCACAATCGTGATTGATGACGACGATTACCCTGTTGTCATCGGAAAAAGGGGAATGAACGCACACCTCAATGGGCAATTAATCGGTTACGAGCTTGAAGTTCAACGCATTACAGACTATAATAAAGGTATGGCAGTTCAACGGCTGGAACTTGGCGAACTCAACCATCCAGACCTCGATGCTAAAATCGAGTCGATCAAAGGAGTCAACACCTTGGTGTTCGAACATCTGGTCACAGAAGGATTCGACACTCCGAGAGCCATTCTATCAGCCAACCATGGCGAATTGGCGGCTGTTTCCGGCATCAGCGTTGAACTTGCCGACAGAATACTTGAACAAGTCCAGAAGGACTATCTTTACCTTCTTGACAAAACGTCTTCAGAAGAAGGTGTAGAAGTGGAATAACAAATATTAAATGGATTATTCCAAAAATCCCTCGGGGCGCTTAAAAACAACGTGGCGCTTAAAACAACATTGAGCTCGGGGGAATAAAACAGGCAGTTTACAGTCTATAAACAAAGGTAAAAGCATTGGCTAAAAAAACCGAACAAGAAAAAAAAGGGTTGAAACTCAACATCCAGAACAAGCAAATTGCCAAGGCAGTCAACCTCAAGGGCATCAAGGAAAAACTATCTAAGAAAAAGGCATCCGAACCGAAAGATAAAGAAGCGGCTCCCAAGAAGGCAGCGGTTCCCAAGAAGGGAAAAGAGATTGAAGAGGATGTTGCCGAAATTGAAGAAGCTCCTCGCATCAAAGCCCGCTCAAAATCTGCTTTCGCCGAAGAAGCCGAAGCCCCTGCTAAACCCGCAAAAGCGAAAAAAGAAGAAACAAGCGAAGCGGGCTCCCAACCTTCCGATATCATCGAAAAAAAGGTTGAGAAAAAGGAAAAAAGTGAAAGATTAGGACCAACCGGCAAGCATATATCCGATCTGCTGCCGAAGAAAAAGGAAAAACAACCGAAGGCGCCTGACCAAAAAGGAAAGCCGGGAGTTCAAGACAAGAAAGAGGAAGCCAAACCGAAACCGAAACAGCCTGCTGCCCCTTCCCCCACCGACCCTGATTTTAAGAAAAAAGGAAAGAAAAGTCCAAAAGGGACAAAATTCCGTGAGTTCAGAGATATCAAGTCAAGACCGTTCGACGCAAGGGACAGGGCGGGACTGCGAGCGGGCGAAGAACCGTATTTCAGACACAGAAAAAAACGCCACAAATCCTCGAAAACTCCTTCCGAAGATACAACAATCAGACCGAGCCAACTCAAAGTGCGTCTTCCGATTACGGTAAAAAATCTTGCTGTCGAAATGAAGCGAAAATCTTCCGAACTTATCGGACAGCTCTTCAAACACGGCGTCATGATGACCATTAACGACATGCTAGAAGACGAAACGATGATTCAGATTCTTGGCGAAGAGCTGGGATGTGAGATTAAAATCGATACATCCGAGGAAGAACGTATCCGCATTACAGATAAAACCATTCAGGATGAAATCACGCACGCCGAACCCGAAGATCTAAAACAAAGGGCTCCGGTAGTCACTTTCATGGGACACGTCGACCACGGCAAAACAAGCTTGATCGATAAAATCCGTTTTTCCGACGTCGCAACCGGAGAGGCCGGCGACATTACGCAGCATATAGGCGCTTTTCTAGCCCATACACCCGTCGGAGAAATAGCCATTCTCGATACTCCCGGCCACGAAGCCTTCACAGCCATGCGTCTGCGCGGAGCCAATGTCACCGATATCGTCGTCCTAGTCATCGCGGGAGACGAAGGCTTCAGGCAGCAGACCAAAGAAGCTCTTTCCCATGCCCGCGAAGCAGGAGTTCCCCTTGTCGTCGCGATCAACAAGTGCGACAAGCCGAACTTTGACGAGCAGAAAGTCTACCGTGAGCTTGCCGACCACGAGCTTCTCCCGGAAGCCTGGGGCGGACAAACCATCACAGTCAAATGTTCGGCCGCAACCGGCGAGGGCATCGACACTCTTTTAGAAATGCTAGCCCTGCAAGCAGAGGTCATGGAACTCAAAGCCAACCCCAACGCCCGGGCCAGAGGCACCGCCCTTGAATCCGAAATGCATAAAGGCTTGGGAGCGGTCGCGACGGTTCTTGTTCAGAACGGCACACTGAAACAAGGAGATGTCGTCGTCATCGACCAATATTGGGGACGGATTAAAACCATGCGCGACGAGCATGGAAAAAATCTAGCCAGCGCCGGCCCGTCCACTCCGGTGGCAATCACCGGCATCTCGGGTCTTCCCGAGGCTGGAACGGAATTTGTCGTCGTCAAAAGCGAAAAAGAAGCCCGCGACATTGCCGAAGCGCGCACCCTGACGACAAGACAGTCAGCTATGCAGCGCAAGGTGCCTACACTGGAAAATATGCTTGCCGAAGCGCAAAGAAGAGAGAAAAAGATCTTCAATCTTATGATCTGCGCCGACGTTCAAGGATCTCTTGAGGCACTTGAAACAGCCCTGAACAAAATCAAGTCCGACAAAATCGACCTGAATATCATCTCGACAGATATAGGAGAGATATCCGAGTCCAACATTGAAAGGGCGGCAGCTTCAAACGCCACCATCCTCGGCTTTCATACAGCAATCGAAAGCCACGCCGAGCCCCTTTTGAAACAACTTGGCGTCACTGCAAAGCTGCACGATATCATCTACCATGCAATTGATGATGTTAAAGAGTTGATGAGAAAATCCCTCGATAAAATCCCAGTCGAAAATGAGAGAGGAAAGGCCGAAGTGCGCCAAGTCTTCAAATCTTCCCATCTCGGCCTTATAGCCGGCTGCTACGTTCTGGAAGGAAGCATACACCGTAACCACAATGCCCGGGTTATCAGAAATGGTGAAGAAGTGTGGAAAGGATCCATCTCCTCGCTCAAACGGGTGAAAGAAGATGTGCGGGAAGTTCAAAAAGGACTTGAATGCGGTATTATCCTGCAAGGATTCAGCGACGTCCAAGAAGGCGACATAATCGAATCATTTGACATCAGTTACCTGGAACAGGATTTATGACTAGAAGAACAGACCGATTAAACTCACTTCTGAAAGAAGTGATAGCTGATGTGATTCACAACAAAGTGAAAAATCCGTACATCAAGAAGCTTGTCACTGTAACGCGCGTCGATATCTCGAAAGACTTGAGGCACGCGAAAGTGTATATCAGCGTCATCGGCGATGACAAGGAAAAGGAAGAGTCGTTGAATGCCCTTCAACAATCCTCCGGATTCATTGCCGCTACAGCTTCGAAGCAAGTCGTTTTGAGATTTTTCCCCGACCTTAAATTCATTCTCGACGACTCCGCCGAACAACACGCCCGCATCGAAGCTCTTCTTAAAGAAGTCGAATCCGAAAGAGAGAAAAGGAATCCTGATGATGAAGCCTGAAGGAATCCTCCTGATTAACAAGCCCCCCGGCAAGACCTCATTCTATCTTGTCAACGTCTTGAGGAAAATTTTAGGCGTCAAAAAAATCGGCCACGCCGGCACTCTCGACCCCTTTGCCACCGGCGTGATGGTTATGCTTATCGGAAGAAACTACACCCGCCTCTCCGACCGCTTTTTAATGCAGGACAAAGTCTACCGGGCAATCATCAAACTTGGCGAAGTGACCGATACCTATGACTGCGACGGACAAATTCTTTCCGCCTCTGAAAAACAGCCCTCGCTAGAGGAAATCAAGCAGGCCCTGACCCGTTTTCAGGGGCAAATCCAGCAAACTCCCCCCATGTTTTCCGCGAAAAAAGTCAACGGCCAAAAACTTTGCGACCTTGCGCGCAAGGGTCTGGAAATTGAAAGAAAGCCTGTCACTGTCACAGTAAATACAGAGCTGGTCGCCTACGATTATCCGTTTCTTGAAGTGAAAATAGCATGCAGCAAAGGAACCTATGTACGATCAATCGCCCACGACTTAGGACAAATGCTCGGATGCGGCGCCCATCTTTCCTCCCTTGTCCGCCTCCAAAGCGGCGGCTATACGATTGACAACTGCGTCAACCTAGAAGATCTCAATCCCGAAAACGCCCCCCACTACATTCAAAAATCCAGTAATCTCTAACACTCTTTATCAATTTGTGCTTTTCAAGTATGATAGAGACATGAAAATGATCAACTCAATCGAAGATTTCCCTGATAAAAAATCTCCTGCCGCTTTGACTATCGGCAATTTCGATGGCATTCATCTGGGGCATCAAAAGGTTCTTAAACAGCTGATCGATGTAGCAAAAAAAAACCGCGCCCTGTCCGTAGTTTTGACATTTTCCAATCATCCTTCAACTGTCTTGAAACCAAACCTGCATACGCGCCAGCTCACCACCACCAACCAGAGGCTGGACCTTTTAGATGAAATGGAC
>SLFE01000255.1 GCA_007124415.1 Waddliaceae bacterium
GGCCTGCCCGTATTCAGCCCAATGCCCCCCGTCGAGCCGGATGAATTTTTCCGGGAAGGGGATGAAATCCCCGTGGGGAATTTGAAGTTCGCAGTTATCCACACACCCGGCCATACCCCTGGCGGCGTCTGCTTTTACGAAAAAAAAGAAGGGGTTCTGTTTTCTGGGGATACGCTCTTTCAGGGCTCGATCGGCAATCTCTCATTTCCGTCCGCCAACCCGGAGGACATGTGGATTTCGCTCGATAAATTGAAAGACCTGCCTCCCGAAACAAAAGTGTATCCCGGGCATGGCGGCTCGACAACAATCAAAAACGAATCCTGGCTTCCGGAAGCCAGGCGCTATTTTCAATAAGGAGAAAATACTATGAGTTCATTAGTTGGAAAAAAAGCTCCCGATTTTATCGCTAAAGCCGTGGTGAAAAACAAAATCGTCGATGAGTTTTCCCTGTCGTCCATGAAAGGGAAATATATCGTCTTGTTTTTCTACCCCCTTGACTTCACTTTTGTCTGCCCGACGGAGCTGCACGCTTTTCAGGAAAAGCTTCAGGAATTTAAACAACTGAACGCCGAAGTCGTCGGCTGCTCGGTCGACAGCCAGTTCACCCACCTGGCGTGGATGAACACTCCGAAAGCTCAAGGCGGAATCGAGGGAGTCGAATACCCCATCATCGCCGACTTGAACAAAAGCATCGCCGAAAACTACGGCGTTCTCATTCCCCACGAAGGGATTGCTTACCGAGGCTTGTTCCTTATCGACTGCGAAGGGGTTGTCCGCCATCAAGTCGTCAACGACCTGCCGATCGGACGTTCTGTCGACGAAGTCTTAAGAACCCTGAACGCTCTGATCTTTTTCGAAAATAACGGAGAAGTCTGCCCGGCAAACTGGACGACAGGAAAAGAGTCGATGAAGCCGACAAATGAAGGGTTGAAAAAATACTTTGCGGCATCTGTTAATTAAGAGGCGTCGGTCAAGTAGTCATAGAGATCGTCCTCGGACATGATCAATATGCTTTTTGACAGGTCGAGCAAAGATGTGAAGGTGTCGATGACTTCGCTGTTGCCCACTCCGGGTGCGCAGATGGCGCTGAGCTTTTTGGTCGCGCCATTTTTTTCCAAAAGCCAAACTCCCTCAAAATAATCCTGAAAACTGAAACCTTCCTCTTTAACGCGAAAATAAATCAGGTTATGATCGTGGAGGAGGCATTGAACGGCAAGAAAAATGCCGCGGCTGTCGTCGGGGGGCTCGCCAAGGTTTTCATATAACTGAGGAACTGAACGGCAAAAATGGGGCTTGCGGAAATCCCCTTTTTCAGCTTCTCCAAATAAAGCGACAATGGGCTCATTCATAGCTATCCCCCTGTTTTCAGGCTATGCTTGTATTATAACAAATTTTTTTATATGTTTCAATTTTAACGTTTTATTTTAGTATTTTATGCATTATATTTTAGATGGTTACAATTTACTTTTTAGGCTAATAAATAGTCGTAACGACCTTGAATTAGTGCGCAACCGCTTCATTTCTCAACTCGACAAGAAAGCCGAGCTGCTAAAACTCGACATCACCGTCGTCTTCGACGGGAGGTTTCAAGACGGAGAAAGCACCCGTTCGCATTATAAAAACCTGGAAATCATCTACAGCTCCCATGGCGAAACTGCCGACGAACTGATCCTTGCCGAGTTGGAACTCAGCCCGAATATCCGCCGCGAAATTGTCGTGACGTCCGATCGCGACCTGGCCTGGCGGGCGAAAAGGATGCAGGCCAAAACGGAGAGCTCCGAACAATTTTACAGATGGCTCAACCTCAGATATGAAAAAAAACGCCTCAAAAAGCCTCCCTCAAAGAAACAAAAAACCTCTCCTCCCCCCGTTCCGTTATCGGCGCCGCCCCCTAAAGACGAGTTGATGGACCACTATCTGAAACAATTTGAAAAGCGTTTGATAGAAGAGGAAAAAAACTTCGTTCCCCACAAAAAAAAAGCTACAAAAGATGAAAAAGCTATAGACGATTTTAAGCGCTGGCTAGAAATTTTCGAAGAAAAGCTTCATGAAAATCACGATGAATGATAAATTTTCTAAATATGAATAGCATCGTTTATCCGAAACTCCTACAATCTCGCTACCCGACCATTCAGGATATCGGAATTGATCCCGAAAATGGCATTACAGCTGTAGCGAAAGCCAGGCTCGAAGAACTGGCGAGATGGAGGCAAAATAATTTAGAGCATCCCGACTGCTGGTCCGATGTCAAAAGAATTGGGCAATATTTTTGCTGCCCGGCCCTCCCCTTGCTCATTCTCGCCGATATATGCCAGGAGCGTCCGGTTCCCGAAAATGAAATCGAAGCCAAGATTCTCAAGCTGAAAAAACCGGAGGACTGCCTCTGTCTTTTAGAAGAAATCAAGAATCTTGACGCCTATGATGATTCCTACTGACTGCCACAAACAGCTAACCGAAATGCATCAAGAACACGTGCTCGAGCATTGGGATGCCCTCTCAGAAAATCAAAAGGAAAAACTCTCCTCCCAAATTCAGTCACTCGACTTTGAAACGATAAAAGCCCTGCAAAAAGCATTGAAACAACAAAAAAAAGAGCCGCCTGCATATTTCCCCCTGAAAAAGGCGCAAAAGACAGGTTCAGCAGAAAATGCCGAAAGGGGGGCCAAGATTCTTTCGGAAGGAAGAGCCGGCTGCCTAATTCTGGCCGGAGGAATGGGAACAAGGCTGAATGTAGACGGCCCGAAAGGGATTTTTCCCGTAACGCTGTCCAAAAAAAGCCTGTTTCAATTTTTCTCGGAAAGGATTAAAGCAGCATCGAAACTCTACGGCCAAAGCCTCCCCGTCGCCATCATGACCTCGCCTCTCAATGACAGAGAAACCAGGGACTTTTTCGAAAAGCACAACAATTTCGGACTCGAAAAAGATCAAATCGATTTTTTTGTTCAACAAGATTTGCCCCTGCTCGACAAAAGCGGCAATCTTTTCCTAGACGCCGAATGGCACATTGCGGAAGGGCCGAACGGCAATGGCGAGTGCCTGAAAGAGTTTTACCGTTCGGGCATCTGGCGCAAATGGAAAGAGAGGGGAATAGAGTATGTCAACTTGGCATTGATCGACAACCCGCTTGCCGACCCTTTCGATGCAGAGCTTATCGGCGCTCACGACCGTCTCGGGTGCGACATTCTTGTCAAAACGGTCAAAAGAGTGGATCCCGACGAAAAAGTGGGCGTGCTCGTTCAAGTGGGCGATAAAATCCACGTGCTCGAGTACTCGGAAATCAATCAGAAAGACAAAGAAAATATTGAGGATTTCCCTTACGCCAATCTCAGCCTGTTCTCCGTCACGATGAGCTTCATCGAAAAAGCAAAGGATCTCAAGCTTCCCCTCCACAAAGCGTACAAAGCGGCGCCGTTTTTAAGCAGAAAGGGAGAAACGATCAAACCCGCCTCGCCGAACGCCTGGAAATTCGAAACATTCATTTTCGACACCTTTTTGCATGGCAGGGTGGAGGTGATCGCCTACCCAAGGGAGGAGTGTTTCGCCCCCTTAAAGAACAAGACAGGAGAGAGCAGCCCGGAAACGGTGCTCGCCTCCCTGCAGGACTACGACCGGAAAATCTATGAGAAGATCAGCGGACTGAAGGCCCCCGAGCGCCCTTTTGAACTCGATCCCGCGTTTTACTATCCCCCGGCAAAGCTTCTCGAAAAATGGAAAAAAAGGCTCCTTCCCAATGAACGCTACATTTCTCCTTCTTGATGTTTTTCATCCATTGAGATAATGACAAAGGAATGTACACTCCTGCATCTTGGGGTTTGTTGCCCCCTGAAATTATCAGCCACGTTTATACCTTTGTCGACAATTGGCAGGCATTTTCCCTGATCAACTGGCAATGCTACCACATAACGCGGCTGGACTGCCGGATAGCCGAACCTCTCACTATAAGAGCTTTGACTCAAAGGAAAAACCGCAACCTTCTCAATATCACGGCCAGTCGCACTTTTTGTTTGAACTTGAACAGCCAAACTGTCCCCGTAAAAATCCTAAAGGAGATCAGCCGACACCTGCCTCATTTGCGTTTTTTAAATCTCAATTTGGGCATCGACCTCAGTTCCAAAAAGCTAAGGCAGCTTAAAAGGTTAAAAGAATTAAGAGGGCTCGACATCGGACAATTCGTCTATCAGAACGATTCTTTGATTTCCTTAAGCTCCTGCAGCAAGCCGCTGAACCTGGATTTTCTATCCCACCACCCGAAGCTTGAGTATTTGAATCTTTCCGGTTGGAGCTACCAGCAAAGCGAGCTTGAAAAGCTAAACTATGTTCCATCGCTTAAAGCGTTAGAGCTAAAACATCCCTGGTCATCGAACATGAATGATTTGGAGTTTTTGCAACACGTGCCCAACCTCGAAGCTCTGAGTCTGGGATTCGGAAAAACATCGCTTCAACCAGATTCTCTCCGAGCCTTGCGGCATATTCCTCGTTTGACCTATTTGGATCTCAATTCATCCGGATTGCGGGGATCTGACCTGAAATATCTTCAATTAACGCCCAATCTCAGAACTCTTTCAATCGGATCGACCCGAAAAAAGGGCAACCTCATCTTAGAGAGCCATCTTGGGCATTTAAGACACGCCTCCAAACTCATCAAGCTTGATCTGAGCCAGTCGAGATGTTCCAACCTGGCTCTTGAATACTTCAGTTATTTGCCTGGCATGGAAGAATTGTCGCTTCTTGGATGCCGCAATATCACCGACAGGGGGTTGGACTGCCTCAAACACGCCTCCCGCCTGCAAACATTGACTCTCGGCCCCTTTTCCTGGAATTCTCAAAGCGAGGTCAATATCGCCCATCAAAGAGCTTCGGAAACGCTAATTACAGACCATGGCGTAGAGAAACTGCAGGCATTAAGAGACTTGAGGTGCCTAAAATTTGTTTTCTGCAGCGGAATCACGCAAAGAAGCTGCGAGTTGCTTAAAGGAAACGAAAATTTAAGAATTCTCAAATTCTACCATTGCGCCCTTATAGGAGAGTCCTCTTTAAGACACTTGCAAAAGCTTAAAAATTTAAGAGAATTAGTGATCCATCAATGTCAA
>SLFE01000226.1 GCA_007124415.1 Waddliaceae bacterium
ACCAAGCCATGTCCTCTGGGCAGTCTCGTTGAAGCAGAAACCTGCTGGAAAGCGTGAGCAAGTACAGCCCTTGTGAGTAATCATAAGGAATCTCCTTCGTTAACGTGGGAGAGGATGTCAACAAGTTGACTTTGCTCTCCATAATGCGTAAAATTACTGAATGCAAAGAAACTTTAAATGCGTGAGAAAGGTTCATTTTTCTTCCGGACATCGTGTTTTAGGTCATGAAAATCAATGCGCATCGCCTCATGGCCATAACTATTATGCCCACATTACAGCAGAGGCGGCAGAGCTTGATGCTCTGGGCAGGGTGGTGGACTTTTCCGTTCTTAAGGACAAAATCGGAGGTTGGATTCAGACGCATTGGGACCATGCCTTTCTGGTTTATGAAAAGGATCAGGAAATGATCGAGGCGCTATCCAAGGTTGCAGCCCCTAAAAAACCTTTTATCTGCCCCTTTAATCCGACCGCAGAGAATATGGCGCTGTATTTGCTGGAAATCGTCGCACCCGATGTTTTGGGCGGCACGAATGTGAGGGTGACCAAAGTGGCGGTTCACGAGACCGATAATTGTTACGCGGAAGCTGTTTTATGACGATCATGAGTGAATTGGAACGGGAGCTTCGCAAGCACACAAGCGAAGAGAAAATCGAGATCATACGCCACCATTTTGCCCGCATACTTGAAACTCTCGGAATGGACCTTGCCGAGGAGCACCTGAGGAAGACGCCGGAGCGCTATGCCAAAATGCTGGTCAACGAGCTCTTCCGTGGCATGAGCGAGGACAACTTCCCCGAAATAAGTCTTCAGGATAATGAATTCGATTATCGGGAGATGCTTATTGAATACAATATCGCGGTCAAAAGCATCTGCGAGCATCATTTTATGCCGATTTTGGGCTACTGCCATATTGCCTACATTCCCGACAAAAAAATTATCGGACTCTCCAAGCTCAACCGAGTGGCGGCCCATGTGGCGGGGCGGCCGCAAATTCAGGAGCGGATGACCAAGCATATCAAACAAAGTCTGATTGAAGTCCTTGAAACAGAGGATGTTGGAGTTGTCATTGACGCACAGCATCTCTGCGTCAGGATGAGGGGCATCCAAGACAGCGATTCTTACACAAGAACTTGTGATTATTCCGGAAAATTGCGCAGGCAGCCCTATCGTAAAGAGTTTATAGACTCTCTTCCTTTGCTGGCCCGTTAACGTTATTGCAGGTAAATTCGGAAGCCATTAACTTGAAGTTATGGCACAAACAAAAGAAAAGCTGGTAAAAGCTTCCGCCGGAGAGGTGGAGCTAGAGGGATTTCTTACCATCCCTGAAAATGCGACTGGCATTGTTCTGTTCGCTCATGGCAGCGGCAGCAGCCGTCATAGCCCCCGCAATCAGGCGGTCGCCAAGACGCTTAGCGACGGTGGAGTTGCCACATTGCTGATCGATTTGCTTACCCAGGAGGAGGAGAAGGTCGATATGGTGACCCGCGAACTGAGGTTCGATATCGGCATGCTAGCCGGCAGGGTGGCCGCAGTTGTGGACTGGCTGAGTCAATATTCGGAGACTGAAAAGCTCAATATCGGGCTGTTCGGGTCGAGTACGGGAGCGGCGGCAGCGCTGGTTGCGGCGGCGGAAAAGGGTGAAATGGTCAAAGCTGTTGTGTCTCGAGGCGGACGTCCTGATCTTGCGGGCGGCTCGCTTCCTAAAGTCAGAAGCCCATCGCTTTTTATTGTTGGAGGCAACGACTCGGTTGTGATTGATCTCAACAAACAAGCCCTTGATCTGATGAATTGTGAAAAAAGGTTGAGCATCATCGAAGGAGCGACGCATCTTTTCGAAGAGCACGGCACTTTGGAAGATGTCGCCGATCAAGCATTGACCTGGTTTAAGAGCCATCTGTCATGACGGGCCGGCTGGTCATCGGATTTTCCGGCGACGTGATGATCGGCAGGCTTGTGAACCGTTGTCTGTCCAAGGTACCCCCCTCCGAGCTTTGGGGCGACATGCTCTCCGAAATTCGTTCGACGGATATCAATATTTTCAATCTCGAGGCGGCTCTGACCCGCAGTAATCAAAAGGTCGACAAAGTTTTTAATTTCAAGTCGGATCCGGCAAACGTCCAAGCTCTTTTGGAGGCAAATGTCCACGCTGTGAATCTAGCGAACAATCATGTTCTCGATTATTCCGAGTCGGGGTTGCTGGAGACGCTTCAAACCCTCGACGATGCGGGGATATTGCATGCGGGAGCGGGAAAAAATATCCTAGAGGCCCGCCGCCCCGTCATTGTGACGAAAAACGGAATCACTATCGGCCTTTTGGGAATTACCGACAACGAGCCCGGTTGGGAGGCGTCGGAACAGGCTCCCGGCATACGGTATGTAGCGGTAGGGGATATCGATAAGATTAGGCCTGATATAGAAAGCTTGAAAAGACAGGTCGACATTGTAATTCTAAGCGCTCATCTAGGGCCCAATATGCAGCAGAGGCCGCCCGGTCCCATGGTCGATTTCATTCATAGCCTCATGGATGCCGGGGTGGATATTTTTCATGGCCACAGCGCTCATATTTTTCAAGGCATTGAATATTACGGCAGCAAGGTGATCATCTACGACGCAGGAGATTTTGTGGACGACTACTATGTAGATCCCCGGCTTCGCAACGACCTGTCGTTTTTCTTTAAAGTGATTGTGGACAGCGAAGGGGTGCGCGATGTCCGGCTTGTGCCGACTTTGATTTCCAATTTTCAGGTGAATCATGCCAAAGGCGGCGATTTTACCGAAGCAGTCGAGAAGATGAAGGTTCTTTCCCAAGAATTCGGAACGTCCCTTGAGCTTAAAGACAATGCCTTGAAGCTTATGTTTGATACGACAGCATAATGTCGGCGACGTCTTCATCCTCTGTGGGCCTGAAGTCTTCAAAGAACTGTCCTACCGCCTGAAAAGAGCGGGGCGTGTGGAGGCAGACCATATGATCGACCATGGAGGAAATCTCGTTGTGTGTGTCGGGCGGGGAGACGGGAACGGCGCAGACAATCTTTTGGGCCCCTTCGGACTGGATCGATTTGATTGCCGCCTTCATGGTCGAGCCTGTAGCGATCCCGTCATCGACAATGATAACGACTTTGTCTTGAAAGTCGCGGGGTGGCCGCCCTTTTCGGAAGAGCTCAAGCCGCCTTTTGGCCTGCTGTTTTTCGCGTTCAACAGTTTCTTTAACATGCTCCTCGGAAATATCAAGGTAGGATATGGCCTCCTCGTTGAAAATACCCTCGCCTGTCTCCGTGATCGCTCCGATGGCGTATTCAGGGTTGAACGGGGCCCCTATTTTTCTTGGACAGACGACGTCAAGCGGAAGCTTAAGCCGTTTGGCCACTTCCACAGCAAGCACGACTCCGCCGCGCGGCAGGCCGATGACAAGCCCGTCCGGTATGTTTTCATATTCGAGCAGCTCATCGGCAAGTTTTTTGCCTGCATCTGTTCTATCTTTGAAAAGCATATTCAACTTTTCTCGTATGTGCCCATTAAGACCGTCTCGGCAAGGACATGTCCGCTCATTGCTGATTCGACATCTTTTTTTCCCGAAGAGGCGGGTAAATCAAGGGAAGTGTCAAGAGCGTAGAGCTTGAAATAGTAGCGGTGAGTGCCGGAAGGGGGGCATGGGCCGCCGTATTCATTTTTGTCCCAGCTGTTTTTTCCCTGTTCTGCCTCTTCGGGAACAGTGTCTTCTGAAATTTCCGAAACGGGAGGGATATTCCACATCACCCAGTGGTCGAAGGTGCCCATGGGGGCATCGGGATCGTCCATGATGAGCACAAGGGTTTTGGCCTCTTCAGGAATGCCGTTGATATTAAGAGGAGGATTGATATCTTCGCCCTGGCATGAATATTTGGCCGGAATGGGCTTTTCATGTTTAAAGGCGGGACTTGTGATCGTCAGTTCAGCCATTATTGATAAACTCCCTTTTTTTGGATAAATTTAAATCGCGGATTTGGTAGCCGCCTTTAACACCGTTTTTGGAGAGGACGACTTGCCAGAGTTGAATGTAGCGAGCGCGGAAAGTACCTGCGCAAAAAAGGAGGTAGAAGTTCCACATCCGCTTGAACTTTTCGGAGTGGAATTCTTTAATTATGGGCCAGTTTTGATTGAAATTCTTATGCCAGGCCATAAGCGTTTTATCGTAGTTCGTACTCAAGTTGTGCCAGTCTTCCATGACAAAAAGGCCTTCGATCGACTCGCCGATCTGCTTGATGGATGGGATCATCCCGTGCGGAAAGATGTATTTTTCAATCCAGGGATTGCCCATCACCCTTGATTGGTTGCCGCCTATTGTGTGAAGTAAAAACAGCCCGTCGTCGGTCAGGGTTCGGTTGCAGACTTTCATGAATGTTCGGTAATTTTTATAGCCAACGTGTTCGAACATCCCGATAGAGACTATGCGGTCGAATGACTCCCGAATGTCGCGGTAGTCTTGCAGGCGGATCTCAATGGGAAGGCCTCGGCACCTCTCTTGCGCAAGTTTCTGCTGCTCTTTTGAGATGGTGACTCCGACAACCCGGGCGCCGTGGTATTTAGCCGCGTGCCTGGCCATTGCTCCCCAGCCGCATCCGATGTCGAGAAGCTTCATGCCCGGCTTTAGTTGCAGCTTTTGACAGATCATCTCAAGTTTATGTTCCTGGGCCTCGTCGAGATCTTTGGCGAACTTCCAATAGCCGCAGCTGTAGCTCAAGTTTTTATCGAGCATAAGCTCATAGAGATTGTTGCCGAGATCATAATGCTCCTGGGCGACTTTTTTGGCTTTTTGTTTTGTCTGGAGATTGAAGAGAAGGCAGCAAATAGTCGATAATAATACGCGGGGATTTTGTTTGAGCCTGATGTGGATTTCGGCTCCGATGATTTTTTCGGCTAGTATATCCAGCCGTTCGGCATCCCACCAGCCGTCCATATAGGACTCTCCAAACCCTAAATCCTTTTCCCTCAGAAGTCGATCGTAAAGCCGCTCGTCGCGGACTTTGATATCATAAGGGCGGGAACCGTCCAATTCGATTCCGGCCCACCCTAAGACTTTGGAAACCACTTGTTTA
>SLFE01000150.1 GCA_007124415.1 Waddliaceae bacterium
ACACTCTCAAGTTTCCTCTCTGAGTTCTCGGTGAACTCCTAAGTAACTTGTATTTAAGTTATTTAAATCAAACATAAAATCAACGCGGAGACGGGATGACGCAGTGGTGCGGAGGAAGATTAAAAAATAAATATATTCTCCGCGACCCTGCGTCTCCGCGTTGAAATTTCGCGAAAAACGGGAACTGCTGGAAAAGTTATACTTTGGAGCCACTTGCAAAATTCCAGCAGAAAGCTTTTTGGCTCTTTGGAAAATAAAACCAAGTTACACAGTGTACTAGGGATTGTACTCAAATGATGAGTTTGCCCCACAACAGCCAATGTATGGCAATAATAGAAAAAATGGAAATCAATGCAAAAACTTGAAGTGCCGGCAGATTCACTATTGCAAGAGCAACACCACCAATAAGCACAAAGGCGCAAGCGGTAACTTCAACGACCACTTTAATAATATTTTTAAGCCTGGTCTTTTTGATATTAGCGGCTTGTTCAACAATGCGATTTGCTAGGGGATACTTCTTGGCAAGCTCTTTCACATTATTTTCTCCGATATTCTCGCCGGCTTGACTCATCGCCAATAAAACTTTATCAGATAATTTAAACCCCTTCTTTTCGAGCGCGCTAACATTATTATATCTACCCATCTGGAAGTTCGATTCCACGTCTTTCTCTATTCCTTCTTCCTCAGCTTCCTTTATTGCCCTTTCCTTAGCTTCCGTTACTGCCCTTATCAGGCTGATAATAACATCATCCAATCTATCTTTTTGTTGATCACTAGATTTTCCTTTTAAAGATAACAACTTTTCTAAACAGTTGCCAAATTCATCTCCATCTTTAAATTGAACCTTCTCAATCATCGATTCTAAAAGAACTTTAAGATCCGGATCATTGAGAAAACGGTCATCAATACAATCTAAATCAAGAAACCAATTATGAAATGGGGAAGCTGAACGAAAATAAAGTTTTTCCTCTTCTTCTGCCATTAAAAATACTTGATCCGGATTAAGACCATTTTTAACCATAGCTTCTAAATAATAAGGTAAGCTATCTCGAAAAGACCAATCATTAAAATCTGCTATTTCATCTGCTTCTAGGCATTTGTTGAGCAACAATTTAAAGTAAGGCAGACGTCCTTTCATTCCTTCAGTATTGATCTCATCGGCTTGCATTTTGAGCTCTTCAACAAGAGCTTCCAAAGTTTTACCTTCTGCTTCGATACCGCAAACCCGAGCCAATTCCTTCACGCGAACACAGGTTTTCCTCATTGGGGCATCTTTGGGAAGTCCCAATCTCTCAGCTAATTGCAGGGCTCGCGGTTTTGCTATCTCTTCGGCCATTACGCGCCATTTACACGAAACATCCCAGCAACTTTTGAGTAGATTCTTTAAATCAAGTTGTCGTAAAACATGTAATTGCAATTCATCAGGAATGAATTGAAAATTAATTTGATTACTACATTCTATATTCACACTTATATACTCCTATTAAAATTAGAAAAGACAACCATATCGTACTAATATTAAGAAAAAATAAAGATTCTACTATATCCTTTGGGCGTTCAAAATGACGATAACGCTACTGAGCACCATGGCAAAGGCGGCATAGATCGGTGAAAGAAGGCCGAAAACGGCCAGCCCGATCCCGATCACGTTGTAACCGAAAGCCCAGAAAAGATTTTGGCTGATCAGCCTGCGGGCCTGCTTTCCAAGTGTTCTCAGGGTTTGCAGCACGGAAAGGTTGTCTGTCGTGAGCAGTATGTCCGATGCCTGAATCGACATATCGGTCGCAGACATCACGGAGATGCCGATATCCGCTCCGGCGATGGCCGGGGCGTCGTTCAAGCCGTCCCCCACAAAGCAGATAACTTCCCTTTTCCGAAGAGTGTCGATAAAATCCCGCTTGCTCAGCGGATTCGCCTCGGCAAGGAAGCCTTTGAACCCGCAAAGACCCGCCACTTTGGAAACGGTATTCTGTCCGTCCCCCGAAAGAAGGTACGTCGCAGGGAGGGATTGAACAAGCTCTTTCATACCGGTTTTGATCTGATCGCCTAAAGAGAGTGCCGCCAAAGTTCTGCCGCCTTTGGAGAAAAAAACAGTGGTGATCACTCCGCCGTCCCGGCACTCCGGAACCTTTTCACCCAGGAATGAGGCGGATCCGAGGCAATAATCCTCATTTTGATAAGAGGCTTTGAGACCGTTTCCCTGAACGTCTTCGAAGGAATCCAGGGGGGCCGGTTTTTCAGCGATTGCCGTTGATATCGCTACCGATGCAGGGTGGGCCGATTGCAGGCACATCGATTTGAGCACAGCCCTGTCGCGGGCAGGGATCTCGTCAAGACCGGATAGGACCCGGAATTTCCCCTCGGTCACAGTGCCTGTTTTATCGAAGACGTAGGCCGTCTCTTTTCCGAGCAGCGACAGCGCGCCCCGGTTGCGGACAACTGCTCCGCAAGCGGACAGGCGGTGCATCAGACGGGACTCGACCAAAGGAACAGCTATCCCCAGCGCGCAGGGGCATGCGATCACAAGGACCGACAAGGCCCTCAAAGGGGCGAAAAAGAGCAGACTGACCGCGATCGACAAAACCGCCGGCACCAGCCACTTCGCCACTCTGTCGGCCGCTCGGCTATAGGGAACTTTATCTTTAAGCTCGGTTTCAATCAGGGAAATCAACTCGCTCAGCGTCGACTCCTCCAAAGTTTTCGTCACACGGTAGGAGACCGAGCCCCTTTTAAGCAGCGAGCCTCCGATCAGCGATTCGCCCTTCAATTTTTGAACGGGAACCACCTCGCCGGTCATCAGGGATTCATCGGCTCCCCCCTCCCCCTCTACAACAATACCGTCCAAAACGATTTTTTCACCCGCATGAGCGACCAAAATATCCCCGGCCCTAATCTCTTTCAACGGAACAAAACCGACGCCCTTTTTCCTCCCCCTCCGAGGCAGGGCCCGTGTCAGACGCATAAGCGACTCTTTAGCCGAAAATTTTGCCTTGGACTCGATAATCTTTCCCAGCAAAACAAAAGTGATAATCACCGTAGCCGTGTCAAAATAGATATGATTCGACCCTTTAGCCAGTTCATATACCGAAAGGCCGATCGCTGAAAACACGCTGATGGAAATGAGAGCCTCCATCCCCAGAATGCCCGCTTTCATTCCCTGCCAGAACCGCCGGTAAACAGGGTAGCCGCAGTACGTGAGAGCCGGAATTGAAGCGGCAAATGAAAGCCTTGAAAATGTATCGGCAAGTCCCGAACTGTCGGCAAAAAAATAACTGGCATAGACGGGATAAGAAAACATCATGACGTTGAGGGCGCAAAATGCCGCCACAATGAACCTCAGTAGTAAGAGCGAATGCGCCGATTTTCCTTGATCGTCGCAAAGCCTTCGGGGACCGTAGCCAAGCCCCTCGATAATCGCGAGTATCCGGTCCTCCGAAATAAACCTCGGGACCCACTCGATCGAGGCCAAATCGGTGCAGTAGTCGACAACACAATTTTTGACCCCCTTTTGCTGCATCAAAATCAGCCTGATCACCTCGGCGCAAGATGGGCACCACATGTTTTGTATGTCGAGATGAAGTCTCCTTGTTTCAAAAGAGTCCATTTCCCGGGATCTTTCCCTCATTGTTTCCAGAAGTTCCGGATTGGAGATCAGGCCCGATTTGACCGCTTCGCGGAAAATCGGATGCTCCTCATACCCGCTCAAACTCTTTTGCGCCTCCAAGATGCGGTAGACGGCCCGGCAGCCCGGGCAGCAGAAGCGCAGCTCCCCTTCCGAATAGGCCGACCCTTGAGCCTTCAGGCCGCAGAGGGCGCACGACTGTTCGGATATTGTCTTCATCTACCTAACAGTGTATAATAAAGATCATGAAATTGCCACTAAGCTATTACGGCAACCCGGTTCTCAGAAAGAAATGCCGGGAGGTCGAAGAGATCAATGACGAAATTCGCCGGCTTGTCAGTGACATGTCCGAAACCCTTGAGGCGCAAAACGGCATCGGCCTCGCAGCCCCGCAAGTTGGAAAGGATCTCAGGCTTTTTATCACAAAAGTTCCGGTCCCCTCGAAGGACGATCCCGACCAATGGGAAGACGGCCCCCTCTATGTCTTCATCAACCCCGTGCTCTCCGAGCCCAGCCCCGAGTCTTGGGAGAGCAGCGAAGGGTGCCTTTCGATTCCCAAAGTCTATGTTCCGGTCACCAGGCCCTACCGCATCAAAGTGGAGGCCACCGACCTGGACGGCAACCGCTTTACCGAAGAGTTTTCGGGCCTTCAGGCCCGCTGCTGCATGCATGAAAACGACCACATCAACGGCGTCCTCATGATCGACCGCACCGACAAAGCCAGCCGCAAAGAAATCGACGCCGACCTCCGCCGGATCAAGAAAGAATACCGTTAACTTGCTTTCGAGTGAGAAAGCGCTACAACCAACCCGAACCTCTAACCTAACAAGGGGGCAAGGTCACTTGGACGGAACAAAAAGAGTTCTTCCGGTGATGCGCTATGAGATCGATAAGTCTAGAAAAAATTGATGGAGTACACACCCTAGAATGAAAGTTTTCCCCAAAACAGCACATGAAGCGCAAAAATGGGTAAAATGAAAATCGGCGCAAAAATTTCAGCTGCCGGCGGACCTGCTACTACAAAAGCAGAATAGCCAATAAGCGCAAAGGCGAAAGCGGTAACTTCAACAATCACTTTGATAATATTTTTAAGTTTTCTGTTCTTGATTTCATTAGCTCTATTAACAACCAATTCGTTTTCAGGATACTTTTCGGCAAGCTCAATCACTTTACTTTTTGCAATGTTCTCGCCGGCTTGAATCAGCGCCAATGAGACTTTATCAGAACATGTCACATCAAGGCGCTTCTCATTCAGTTTGAATTTATATGGTTCGACTTTCTTTATCAGGCTGACAATGACTTCATCTAGTCGATCTTTTTGCTGTTGATCATTAACTTTATCTTTTAAATTTAACAGATCTTTTAGACACGAATTATAATAATAAAATTTCACCCCCAAAGACATTCTGTCAAATTGCACATTCGCAATCGCCGATTGTAAAAGAA
>SLFE01000039.1 GCA_007124415.1 Waddliaceae bacterium
AAGACATCTATGGTTGTGTCAAGATCTTCGAGCGAGGTCGTCTCGACTCTTGCGGGGTCGGGAGCATCGACAGCGACAGTTTCCAGGGGCAGGCCCGCATTTTCATCGATAGTCGCTATTTCGTCGATCATCAGTTCGGGAATAACGTTGAAGGGGGGGACGATCAGGTTGAATCTTTCTCTTTCACTTTCCACTGCAGACAAGGCTTGATTGAATTCAGTCGCCAACGCGTTGTATTGATCCACAAGGTCTTGATCAATGGGGCTGCCGTTTGCGTTGATGCTTGCAATTAAGATGTTGAACTGATCCGCAATAAGCTGCAAATCATCAACTGCCGCATTATAACCTTCAGCGAGTTGGTTTATTGAAAAAGCATCGAGATTCGGCTCGGGTGGGTTGGCAACAATCGCATCAAGAGGCGTGGTTGTTGTACCGTCGATGGCGCCTTCTTCTTCAATGCCGGGGTCGTCGAGCTGATCGCTGAGAGGGGCTACCTCGTTAAAGGCTATTCTTTCTGCCTCCATTGCCGCCAAAGCGTTATTGTACTCGACAACGAGTGCATTGTATTCATTTCTGTGCTGCAGACTGATGGGATCGCCCGCATCGTTGATTTGATCGATTAAATCGTTCAAGTCGTCTCTGATGCCAATGAAGGTATCGAAAGCTGCGGCATAGGCCTCGCCGGCGCCGATTAACCGGAATTCCTCAAAAAATGCCGGAGGAGGTTCGAGGTCGATAGGAGGGACTAAATTTGGCGCGGGGGGAGAGCTTGCGGGGTCAAAATCGATCAATACACCCTCAGAAAACGGCCTGACAATGGGCAAGCTGTTAGTTTGGCTCAAAAGGGGGACGCCGATCGCTTCCCTTGTTTCATTGATGCCGGCTATAATGTCATGATAGGCTTCGACAAGTTCGTTGTAATCCAGCACGGCCTGGTTGTGGGCGTCGCGGGCGGCGATTAGAGCATCTTCGGCCTCGGCAACACCAATTCCGGATTCTTTGGCGGCCAGGTAGTCGTCAACAGCGTCGTTGTAGTTGTCCCGGGACGCATCGATCACCTGTTTTTGTTCGTTGAGGTCGTTGGCGGTGTTAGAAAGCTCTACTAGTTCATTTCTTTGAGTTTCAGACAGCCTGTTTCTGGCAGACAGCCTGTCGACTAATGAGGTGGTGCGGCTGAGAATTCCCAAAAGAAAATCCCTGTCGCCTTGGAGGTCGGCGCTTTTCAGGGCTTCTATCAAATCCAAAAGCGGCTCTACAGTCGATGCTAAAAAGGCGTTTATTGTGATTCTCGAAGGATCGTCGGGAATTCCTGCCCTCAAGTCGAAATTTATCGCGTTCAGTGTGTCGAACTGTTCTTCCGTAAGGTTTGTCGGAGGCGGCGGATCGGGGGGGATGGCCGGTCCGTTTCCATTAACCGGTGAAACCATAATTTATCTCCTTTGTGCTTTCACTGATTTAAATGCGGCTCTTGAGTCGGTTGAATGAGGGGCGAAGTCATCGGGACAGTCATATTTAAAACCAGCAAGTTTTGTGCCAATTATATTTTAAGGGAATGCTTTAAATCGTAATAAAACAAGTTTTAATATAGCTATTCCCTTATAGTATTATTATACCATAATTAAATATTTAATTTTTAGGCTAATTATAAGGATTATTAAGGAAAAATCATGCCCCATTCAAAGGAAATAGGCGCCTTGAGAAGAGCTCTTAGGCGATTTTTTGCTGGCTTGGGCGGATTTCCGGGGGCGCGTCCTTCAAGACAGCGTCTTCGTTGATGATGACTTCCTTTACGGTGTTGTCCGAGGGGATGTCGTACATCAGGTCGCGCATGAGGTTTTCCAGGATCATGCGGAGCGCGCGGGCACCCGTGGCCGACTCCAGGGCCTTTTTAGCGATGGCCAGGAGGGCATCGTCTGTGAAGCTGAGCTTGACGCCTTCAATGCCGAAAAGGGCCTGATACTGCTTGATAACGGCGTTTTTGGGCGTTGTCAGGATGTTGACCAGATCTTCTTCCGAAAGTTCGTTGCAGTTGGCCAGGCTGCTGAAACGGCCTATAAATTCGGGAATCATGCCGTACTGGATGAGATCTTCGGGCTCGACCTTGGAAAAGAGCAGGCTCTTTTGGTCGGCGTCGATCCGTTCAGCGTCGGTAATGTCGAAACCGATAGTGCCTCTGCCGAGCCGCTTGGCGACTACTTTTTCGAGGCCGGCAAAGGCGCCGCCCACGATAAAGAGGATATTTTCGGTGTTGACCTTGATGTATTCCTGATTGGGGTGCTTGCGCCCGCCTTTCGGGGGAATGTTGGCGATTGTTCCCTCGACAATTTTGAGGAGGGCCTGCTGAACCCCTTCTCCCGACACGTCCCGCGTAATCGACACGTTCGAGGAGGTGCGGGTGATCTTGTCGATCTCGTCAATGTAGATGATCCCCTGTTCGGCTTTGGCGACGTCGTAGTCGGCCCCCTGAAGAAGGCGGAGGACGATGTTTTCCACGTCTTCTCCGACATAGCCGGCCTCTGTCAGCGTGGTGGCGTCGGCGATGGCGAAGGGGACGTCGAGTATGCGGGCCAGGGTTTTGGCAATAAGGGTTTTTCCCGACCCGGTGGGGCCGAGGAGCATCACGTTGGATTTGTGGAACTCGATGTCTCTGTTCTCTTCTTTTTCCTGGAGGGAGCGGATGCGTGTGTAGTGGTTGTAGACCGCCACGGAAATGGTTTTTTTCGCTTTTTCCTGGCCGATGATGTATTCGTCGAGCTTCTCTTTTATCTCTCTAGGTTTAAGAGACTTGAATTCAAAACTTTTAGCTGTCGGCTTTTTTTCGAGGATTCCGTTGCAAAGGTGGATGCACTTATCACAGATGTATACGTTGGGTCCGGCAATGAGTTTTTCGACGGCTTCTTCATTTCGACCGCAAAAGGAGCATGCCGCATTACTGTCCGGTGGTTGTTGGTCTTTGCTCATAATGAATGTCCGTTTTACTTTTTAGGTTCGACGATTTGGTCGATAATGCCGTATTCTTTTGCCTCTTCCGGGCTCATGAAGTAGTCCCTCTCGGAATCTTTCATGATTTTATCTTCGGTCTGGCCTGTGCAGTCCGACATGATCTTCGTCAGCTTCTTTTTGAGGTAGAGAATCTCTTTGGCCTGTAGCCTGATATCCTCGGATGTGCCTCCGATGCCGCCCGACGGCTGGTGGATCATGATCCGGCTGTTGGGAAGGGCATTCCGTTTTCCTTTTGTTCCGGCGGCCAAAAGCAGCGCGCCCATGGATGCGGCCATGCCGATGCACCAGGTATTGACGTTGCAGTTGAGGTGCTGGATGGTGTCATAGATTGCCAAGCCTGCGGAAACGGTTCCTCCGGGAGAGTGGATATAGATGTTGATGTCTTTTTTCGGGTCTTCCATTCGGAGGAAAAGAAGCTGCGCGATTACGATATTGGCAACGTTGTCGTTGATCTCTTGTCCGAGGAAGATAATCCGGTCCTTGAGCAGCCTGGAGTATATGTCCATGGACCGTTCGCCGCGGCCCGTGTCTTCGATGACATAAGGGACTAATGTTGATGCATATGGTCTTCTTTTATCCGTCATTTGCCTTTACCCTCGTGATAATTGTCTTTTTTCACTCGCCCTATCCCTACTAGTATCTTCATTTTCACTGCTCAGTCAAGTTATTTTCACATTCTCGGCAAGATATTCCATAGCCTTAGCCATTTGAAGCTGCCTCACGATCGGGGCGGAATGTTTGTCGGGATTGTTCACCATATCCATGTCAATTGTGCCGTCGGGCTTGAAGCTTTGCTGGATCAGTTCATTCATGACCTCTTCTTTAGGGACTGTAAAATCTTTCTGGTCAATGACTTTCAGTAATATGTAGTGTGTGCGGATGTTGGATACAGCCTTTTGCTCCGCGATCTCTTCGAGCTTGTCTTTGATTTGGCTGATTTCTTCGTCGCTGTATTGCTGCTGTTTGTAATTTTGAATCAGGTGATTGAGAATATTGACTCTTTCGCTTTCTTTTAGGGATGCGGGGATGTCAAAGGGGTAGTTTTCGGTCAACTTTTGCTGAACAACGGCATGCAGCTGGTTTTTTACTCGGTCTTTTTCCTGTTTTTCGAGGTAATCGCGGACCTTGCTCTTCAAGTCGTCCATGTTTTCGGCGCTGTATTTTTTTGCGAATTCGTCGTCGAGCTCGCCGAGTTTGGGCACTTTTATCTTGTCGATTGTGATTTCAATGGCTTTTTGTTCGGCCGCTTCCGCTTCGGATCCTTCCGGCTTAGGCGGGGTCGCCTCGCCAGCTTCTCCGACGCTTTTGCCGATGAAAAATTCGTACAGCCATTCTTCGACATGCTCTTTATTGACGTGGAAGCTGCCGTGCCTCTCGGCGTCGTCGGTCTTGATGGTGACTTCGACAAAGTCGTCGTCTTGCACCGGCCTGTCATTGGCATCTTCCCATTCGGCATTGCTGTATTGCAGGGAGCGGATATGTTTTTCAACGTCTTCGTCGGTAATTTCTTTCGCCTCTATTTTCTTGATCTCTATTTCCGCCGGGTCTACCTCGGGCACTGAGGGGAATGTTTCGAATTCTACATAAAATCTGCCGCCTTTTTCCCGGGAAGCCTCCTCGATATCGGCTTTGATTTTCTCGGTCCGGTTCCAAGGGTAGATTTCGGTGAGCTGCATGGCCCGGCGGACCGATTCGTTGAGCATAAGTTCTTTGAACTCCCTCTCGACTTGGGGCCCGTATTTGCTTAGAACCATTTTGTCGGGGGCCTTGCCTTTCCGGAAGCCGGGGAAGGAGACTTCCTTGCCGACATTTTTGAGAGCTTTTTTGTAGGAGTCCTCAGCCGTTTCCGGGGAGGCGGCTATTTTCATTTCCACGACGCAGTCGTCTTTTCTCGTTAATGTGATATCGTGTGTTTCGTCTTTGAAATTTTCCGTCACAGTCTGTTCTCTTTTAGTTGTTTAAAAGCGGGTGATGAGATTCGAACTCACGACCCTCACGTTGGCAACGTGATGCTCTACCACTGAGCTACACCCGCAATTTAACCCGCAAGTATATGG
>SLFE01000046.1 GCA_007124415.1 Waddliaceae bacterium
AAAATGCCCTTTTTTTCGGTCATTCCTTCGAAAAGCACGGCCTCGTAGATGTAATGCCCGCTCAGCGAAGGGGTGCGGCCGGATGGGAGCATAATGGACTGCTTCATCTCGAGGATGAGCTCGCGCTTTTGAGGGGTCAGAGCATCGCTTATGCTTTGCATATATTTTTTGTTGGCTTTGATGCCCTCGTCTCCAAGGAACCAGATGTCGCATTTCCAGGGGAGCTCGCCCTCGCCGGCGGCAAGCTTCAACTGGAGGCAGTCGCCTTGCGGAAGCTCCGGCCTTTTTTGGTTTAAGCCACGCTCGAATCTGACGACAACGGCCTCGGGAATTTGTATGAAGTCGTAGGCCAATGAGGCTATCGCTGAGGATGAATCAAGGCGGTCATTCAGCTGGACGATGATGTCGATATCCTGCCAAGCCATGAGATCGAGTGCGTAGCTTCCTGTGGCTACGGGGGTTCCGTATTGGGAGAGGGTGAGCGGTATGCCGTATTCTTCGCTGATGCGATCGGCTTCCCTCTTCAGGTTTTTCGCGATTTTCAATGGGTTGTTTGTCATGGATTTTTAACTTTTGTGTTACTATAATTGCCATTTAAATAAAAGGAATCCACAGATGTTTGATGAAGTGAAGCAAGAATCTTTCAGCGACCGTGAGAAAAAAGTTCTTAAATTCTGGAAAGAGAAGAAAATATTTGAAAAATCAGTCGAGAGCCGGCGGGACAGCGAGACGTTTGTCTTTTATGACGGCCCTCCGTTCGCCACAGGCCTGCCCCACTACGGCCATCTTCTTGCCGGCACGATCAAAGATGTGATTCCGCGCTTTAAAACAATGAAGGGTTACCATGTTCCCCGCCGCTTCGGCTGGGACTGCCACGGCCTGCCGGTCGAGCAGGAGATTGAGAAAGCCCGCGGCCTTTCCGGGGCCAAGTCGATCGAAGAGTTCGGCATCGGCAATTTCAACGAGGAGTGCCGCCAGATCGTTTTGCGCTACACGGAAGAGTGGAAGGAAACGGTTCTCCGGATGGGAAGATGGATCGACTTTGATAATACTTACCGCACCATGGACAAGTCTTTCATGGAATCTGTTTGGTGGGTTTTTAAACAGCTGTATGACAAGGGTCTGGTATACGAGGGGTACAAGGTGATGCCGTTTTCGGCAAAGCTGGGCACTCCGCTCTCGAATTTCGAGGCCGGGGAAAACTACAAAGAGATCGACGATCCTTCGGTGACGGTGAAGTTCCCTCTTGATACGGATCCTTCGACATCGATTTTGGCTTGGACGACAACTCCCTGGACGCTGGTCTCCAACCTCGGGCTGATGGTCGGTCCCGATATCGATTATGTCAAAATTTATGACAAGGCGGCCGATCAAAACTACATTTTGGCCAAAGAGAGGCTTCAGACTTATTTCGAGGAGCCGGAAAATTACACCGTACTCGACACGCTGAAAGGCAAACAGTTGGAAGGGCTGACCTACGAGCCTTTGTTTTCCTACTTTGCCGAACGCAAGGAGAAGGGCGCTTTCCGCGTGATCCTCGAAGACGAGGTGTCGACCGATGAAGGGACGGGGATTGTCCACACAGCCCCGGCATTCGGCGAGGTCGACTTTTACGCCTGCCAAAAAAACGGCATCGATCTGGTCTGTCCTGTCGACAGCAACGGCCAGTTTACCGAAGAGATACCCGAATACACGGGGCAGTTTGTCAAAGACGCGGACAAAGACATCATGAAACGGCTCAAACAACAGGGCAAGGTTGTCCGGCATGAAACTCTGCATCACCGCTACCCCTTTTGCTGGCGCTCGGACACTCCTCTGATCTATAGAGCCATGACAACCTGGTTTGTCGCTGTTGAGAAGGTGAAGGACAGAATGATCGGCGCCAATGACAAGATTCATTGGACGCCCGACTACATCAAACACGGCCGTTTCGGAAAGTGGCTCGAGGGGGCCAGGGATTGGGCGATCAGCCGCAACCGCTATTGGGGAACGCCGATTCCGCTTTGGCGATCCGAAGACGGTGAAATCGCCGTGATCGGCAGCGTTGGCGAGCTTGAAGAGCTGACGGGAAAGGAAATACCCGATATCCACCGCCATTTTATCGACGATTTGACGTTTACGAAAAACGGCAAGGAATTCAAAAGAATTCCCGAAGTGTTCGACTGCTGGTTTGAGTCGGGGTCGATGCCTTATGCGCAAAACCACTACCCGTTTGAAAACGAGGACAAGTTCGATCAGCTGTTTCCGGCAGACTTTATCGCTGAAGGGCTGGATCAGACGAGGGGTTGGTTTTATACGCTGACGGTTTTGGGCGCCGCTCTGTTTGACAGCGAAGCGTTCAAAAATGTGATTGTGAACGGAATCATTCTTGCCGAAGACGGACAGAAGATGTCGAAACGTCTGAAAAATTATCCTGAACCTGCGAAGGTGATCGAAAAGTATGGCGCCGACGCGATCCGCCTTTACATGCTCGACAGTCCCGCGGCAAAAGCGGCCGACCTTTGCTTCTCGGAGAGGGGAGTCGAGCTTGAGCTTAGGCAGGTGCTGATTCCGCTTTGGAACGCCTACAGCTTCTTCATCACTTATGCGCGCATATGCGACTGGACGCCCGACCGCGAGTTTAATCTTGAGACGCCTATGGATAAATGGATAGTTTCGATGCTCAACAAGCTCATTCATGATGTGGAAGAAGGGCTCAACGCTTATGATCTTACGAGAGCCGTCAAGCCGTTCGTCGGGTTTATCAACGAACTGACAAATTGGTACATCAGGCGAAGCCGCCGCCGTTTTTGGGAGGAAAAGCCGACAAAAGACCGCGCTCAGGCATTCGCGACTCTCTATTATGTTCTGGTCGAGCTGTCGAAGATTGCCGCTCCGTTCATTCCCTATATCAGTGAAATGATGTATCTGAACTTGCGCAGCGAGGGCATGCCCGAATCGGTTCATCTTTGCCATTATCCCCAGTACCACAAGGGATGGCGCGATGTCCACCTTGAAGAGGCGATGGCGGCCGTTCAGACCGTTGTCAGCTTAGGCCACTCGCTGAGAAAGGATAATAAGCTGAAAGTACGACAGCCGCTGCCGACCGTCCATATCGCCTCGCCGGATGAAAAAACGCTCGGCTTCTTGGATGAGCAAAAACATCTCATTCTCGATGAGCTGAACGTTAAAAACGTCGAGTTCATCCCTGACGAAAAAGAGCTTGTCTCCTTGAAGGCAAAGCCAAACTTCAAGGTTTTAGGGAAAGAGGTGGGCAAGTTGATGCCAAAAGTTCAAAAGGCGATTCAAAGCCTTCCTCAAAAAGAGCTTGAGATCATTTTGAACGGCGGATTGATCACATTGGAAGTCGAAGGCGTCGAGCTTAAGCTCGGCCCTCAGGAAGTTCTTGTCGACCGCACGGTCCGCGAAGGGCTTGTCGCCGCGAATGAGGGGCTGATAACTGTGGCTCTGGACACGGCTCTGACCGAGGAGCTCGAAATCGAAGGGCTCGCCCGAGAGGTGGTCAACAAGGTAAATACGATGCGGCGTGATCAGGGATTTGAGGTGACCGACCGCATTCATATGACTCTGAAGACGACGCCGCGTGTGCAAAAGAGCTTTGAGAATCACGGCGACACGATCAAGCAGGAGGTGCTGGCTAAAACAGTTTCTTTTGATGACTGCGAGGGCACAGAATGGGACCTGAACGGGGAAATGACGACGATAAAAATCGAGAAGGCTTAAAGTTTAAAGGAGAACGATTATGCAGCCCTTAACTCCCTATCAATTTCCCCACGTTGAACCGAAAGAAGTCAACGAGTTGGAAGAGGTTAAATATCTTTACTTAAGAGTAAAAAATATTACGAGCATCGGTAGTGATATCCGTTGGTATCGCGGACTCAGAAAGCTTGATCTTTCCGGGAATTTTCTCCGGTCGCTTCCGCCCGAGCTTTTCTCGCTCTCCAAATTAAATGAGCTTTATTTATCCGGAAATCAAATCAAGGTTTTACCGCCTGAGATCGGCTGTTTGACTCAGCTTGTGGGCCTTTTTTTATCGCAAAATCAAATTAAAGAGCTTCCGAATGAACTGGGACAGTTAAATAATCTTAAAGAGCTCGATATTCGTGCGAACCCGATCTTACAACTACCTCCGGTGGTCGAGCTTCTTAATTGCGAAATATGTGTCTAACAGGGCTCGAAGCGGCCGGTGTCCATGTTAAACTTCTGGCTGTCATTGGGGTGGACGATGATTTCAATTGCCTGGTCCAAGCCGGTTGACTTGGCCCTTCTGTAAAGGTTGGACGCTGCTTTTGATTGGTTGAGGCGCTCAAAGCATTTCTGCAGTCTTTCAAAACGCTCCCAGAGGATTTCTTTTTTCTTCACAAGGAAGGGGGGAGCAAACGTTGCGACCATGCGCTTGTGCTTTGTTTCATCCGACATGTCATTGGTGTAGATCATCATCAAATGAAGAAGGAGAAAGTTTGTTTTGCCGGCTCTGTCGAGAGCGTCTTTGCAGGCGACAATGATGGTGTCGGGGCTGTAGTACATTTTACAAAGGAAAATAAAAAGGGAGTAAAAAATATCGAGGAAATCCCTCCTCTCTTCCTGATCCAGTCGCTCCTCGCCATAAAAGACGTCGGTGTGAATTTGCTCGATAAGTTCTTGAATGCCGCGGACAAATTGTTCGTCTTTCTGTGCCGAGTCCGGGCAGTGGTAGCCCGGATTGTTAAAAAGCTGGTTTATGATCGACTTTTTAAATTCTTTAGCGTCGGTTAATGATTCCCACTTGCCTGTCTGTTTGTAATAACCGGAATCGTGATCGAGGGAAAAAATGCAAAGTTCCATTCCCTCTTTTTCAAATTCCCTTATGAGGGTGGAAGAGCGGTCCTTTTCTGCCCCTTGGGTCAGGGACTGGAGGTTGAAGTAAAGGATTTTTTTGTCTGTGCGTCGGAGGAAGGCTCTGAATTCGGGCGCCATGACAGATTGGCTCTCTTCGATGTCGGGATCGGCTTTGCCGATTGTTGGGGTCCCCGTGCGCAAAAATCTGGTTGCGTGATCGCCGATCTTCAG
>SLFE01000208.1 GCA_007124415.1 Waddliaceae bacterium
AGCCGACAGACAGCATGAGGATCGTCAAACTTAAAAAAGGGGAAGAGAGTATACGAGCATAACGAAACATAATGTAAGAATATTATTATGGAGCTGTTTATTGCAACAAGCATAAAATATCTATAGTCAGGCGAAAATCGTTTTGCTATACTGCGCGTTGAGGTGATTAATGCGGTTTATTAAGCTCGCTCCTGCAATATTTCTTTTTCTAGCTTTTCCTTTGTTCTCCGATATTCCAAAACCCCTCCACGCCCCCAGGGCTTATGACTTGCTCCGGGGTGAAAATCTTAAAATCTGCGTTCCCGCCTGCTATTATTGCGACGATGCGCTCGAAATTCAAAATATCGGCAACCACCAAAGGTTTTGCCAATGGAATGCCGCAGAGCAGGCCGAAACCTATGACCTTCTTCAAAGAATCGCCAATACCTGGAACAAATCGAACTATGCGCATAACTACCTTGCCTATGGCATGACAACTCCGAACCTCCGCTCCGAAAGGTTCTCATGGGCAGTGATCCCCTATCCCGACAACGGCTGGAATCGCTTAAAACAAATCAGGGTGATCTGGAATGTCGCCTTTGGTTCGCCGCAAAACTCCGACGAGGAAAGAGTCGCCAAAGCCACTTCCATAAAAGAGCAGACGCAGTACCTGTCCGATCCCTACATGCCTGATTACGGCAGCGGCAAGCCGGCAAAAGATGCTTTTTGCGACGGTAAAGTCATTGAAAATCAGCGGGTATTTGAAGGAAAGAGGATCAATGTCTTCTACGACCGCGCCCCCGAGAGGATCGTCGACGAAAACCCTCACTTTTTGATCACTCCCAAAAGACACGCGGTGAAATTGACGGAACTGACTGAAGATGAATACACTGAATCAATGGAAACCGCCCAAAAGATTGCCGATTATTTTCAAAGGGACAACCCGAGATGCACGCTCCATATGCTCCACAAAACCGGAGAAGCCGCCGGACAAACCGTCCCTCACTGGCACTTGCATGTCATTGTGGTTAAAGATGATGCCTACCTTCCCTCTTTCCAATTCCCTTGCGTTAAGTCTCCGACAAGCTGCACAAGAATCTCGTCGCCCTTCCTCCACCTTCAACGACAATTCGGAAGGATTTGGCAGGGATGCCAGAACTTTATCTATTTAATGTTGCCCAATCGAAAGCTGACCGATGAAGAACTGAATGAACGGGTTGCCTTTTACTCACGGGAATTCGAACAGAGTTTTTGATTTATTAAGCTTTTTTCTGTTAAAAATAAGATAAAGCTTAACAAAGGATTTATTATGACAGTTGCGCAATTTTCAGAAATTCAAGAACTTCTGGGTAACGAAGCGGAAGATCTGCTCACTTATGAGTGCAAGGCCGTCCCCAAAAAACAACTAAGCCTCCCCGGGATCAGCTGGGTGGATCAAGTCACCTGCAACAGCGACCGCAACAACAGAGTGCTTCGCAGCTTAACTTCTCTTTTCAACCATGGAAGGCTTGCAGGAACGGGCTACCTCTCCCTGCTTCCCGTCGACCAGGGCATCGAACACTCCGCCGGGGCCTCGTTCGCTCCCAACCCCATCTATTTCGATCCGGAAAACATCGTCCGCTTCGCTATCGAGGCCGGATGCAACGGCGTGGCCTCGACGCTTGGAGTTTTGGGAAACGTCTCGAGAAAGTACGCCCATAAAATCCCTTTTATTCTCAAACTCAACCACAATGAACTGCTCACCTATCCTAATAATTACGACCAGATTTTGTTTGCCAGCGTTAAGCAGGCCTATAACATGGGCGCTGTCGCTGTCGGCGCGACAATCTATTTCGGATCGCCTGAATGCGACCGCCAAATCATCGAGATTTCCGAAGCCTTCGAGATGGCGCACGAACTCGGCATGGCAACGATTCTCTGGTGCTATCTTAGAAACGAAGCGTTTAAAATCGAGGGGGAAAACTACCACAGCAGCGCCGACCTGACCGGCCAGGCCAACTACCTCGGATCTACAATTCAGGCCGATATCGTCAAGCAGAAACTGCCGACGCTCAACGGTGGCTATGTAGCGATGAATCAGGAGTATAAAGGCTATGGCAAGTTCAGCGACCTGATGTATGAAAACCTCTGCACCGATCATCCGATCGACCTTTGCCGTTATCAGGTATTGAACAATTTTGCGGGCAAAGTCGGTTTGATCAACTCAGGAGGCGCTTCGGGCAAAAACGACAAAGCCCAGGCTGTCCGCACAGCTATCATCAACAAGCGCGCCGGAGGCATGGGACTTATCAGCGGCCGAAAAACTTTTCAAAAACCGATGGAAGAAGGCATTGAAATGTTCCACGCCATCCAAGACGTTTACCTCAATCCTGAAATCACCATCGCCTAAAAAATCGGGATTTGTTAACTTCCCGCATGCAGGGGCGTAGGCCCCTGCGGTCAACCTCGCCCTTAAGAGCGAGGATATTTTTTAAGGGAGGGATCTCCTTTATGAGTTAAAACAAAAGGACGCCAATGTTCGGGAAAATTCCCATTACCATAGCATACGGAGATGGAATCGGCCCCGAGATCATGAAAGCGGTCCTTCTGATTCTGCACGAGGCCAAAGCTCCGCTCAAATACGACGAGATTGTGATCGGCTCGGAAGTTTACGAGCGCGGCATCATGTCGGGCATCGAACCTGCGTCCTGGAACGTTTTAAAGCGCAACAAAATCTTTCTGAAAGCTCCGATCACAACGCCGCAGGGAAAGGGAGTCAAAAGCCTGAATGTTACGATCAGAAAGTCGCTGGGCCTATACGCCAATGTCAGACCCTGCAAGTCCTACAACCCGTTCATCGCTGCCAGGCATCCCGACATGGACGTGGTGATCGTCAGGGAAAACGAAGAAGACCTCTATGGCGGGATCGAGCACCAGCAAACCCCCGAGGTCGTACAATGCCTCAAATTGATCAGCGTCCCCGGCTGCGAACGGATTGTCCGCTTCGCCTTTGAGTACGCCAAAGCTTACAACAGAAAAAAAATCTCCTGTTTCACAAAAGACAACATTATGAAGCTCTCGGACGGGCTTTTCCATAAGATCTTTGACGAAATCTCCGAGGAGTATCCCGACATTGAATCAGAGCATATGATCATCGATATCGGAACCGCGCGCCTTGCCGACACGCCTGAAAGGTTCGATGTTGTCGTCGTTCCCAACCTTTACGGAGACATTCTCTCGGACGTCGCCGCGCAGATCGCAGGCTCCGTCGGCCTTGTCGGCTCGGCAAACATCGGCACTAGCTGCGCCATGTTCGAGGCCATCCACGGATCGGCTCCCGATATCGCCGGAAAAAACATAGCCAACCCGTCGGGGCTGCTGATGGCCGCCGTCATGATGCTCGTCCACCTCGGCGAAGCGAAAGCCGCCAATTTGATACAAAACGCGTGGCTCAAAACTCTCGAAGACGGCATCTACACTCCCGACATCTACAATCCCGCTTTTGCGGCCAAGAAAACAGGCACCCTGGAGTTTGCCGAAGAAGTTGCCGGCAGGCTCGGCAAAACGCCGCAAAAACAGCCGCACGCCGAGTATCCGAAAAACAAAAAACACACCCTTTTCAACCTCCCCTACAAAAGAACGAAAAAACCCCCTAAAGAACGGGATCTTGTCGGAATCGATGTTTTTCTCTTTTGGGGGCCCGGACAAGTCGATGCAATCATCGGCGCCCTTCAAGAGATCGACAATCCCAATTTCATCATGACAATGGTGACGAATAGAGGAACCAAAGTCTGGCCCGAAGGCCATCCCGAAACATTCTGCACCGACCACTGGAGATGCCGATTCAAAGCCAAGAACGGAGCCGCAAGTTATCTCGAGGTCTTGCAGCTCCTCACTCAGCTTCACGAACATGAACTTGAAGTGATAAAAACAGAAAACTTATACGAATTTGACGGCAAGCCGACATATTCCTTAGGTCAAGGTGAATAATGATCAAAGACATAACAACTCAATCAGATAGCAATGACTCCAATCCCCTGCCCGAGGCCGTCACTCATATCAGGCTCGGAAAAAAGGAAATTTACCTCATAGGAACAGCCCACCTGTCGCAAAGAAGCGTCGACGATGTCAGACGGGTTATTGAATTAGTCAAACCCGATTCCATCTGCGTCGAACTCTGCCCATCCCGCTATAAGGCGATGATCGAAAAGGATACCTGGAAAACCATGGATATCTTTCAAGTCATCCGCAAGGGAAAAGCGCTGCTGCTTTTAGCGCAGCTCATTATGTCCTCTTTTTATCAGAAGCTCGGCGATCAATTGGGCATTCAGCCCGGAGCCGAAATGCTCGAAGCTCTCGTAATAGCCAAGCAAACAGGCGCCAAGATCCTGCTGGCCGACCGACCGATTGAAATCACCCTTAAAAGAATCTGGAGGTCTCTTAGCTTTTTCAGCAAAATGAAAATGCTGACCCAGATCACGACAGGTATTTTCGAGCTTGAGGAAATCGACGACGCCTTGATCGAAGAGATGAAGCAGTCGGCCCAGCTTGAAGATATGATGGAGGTCTTCGCCAAGTCATTTCCCGAAATCAAGAAAAGGCTGATCGATGAAAGGGACGCCTACCTCGCCCACAACATTAAAATGGCCGAAGGGGAAAAAATCGTCGCCGTTGTCGGAGCGGGCCACGTCAAAGGCATCATGGCACAATTCAGCAAGGATTGCACGATCGCAGATCTCGAAGAGATCCCTCCGCCCGGCATATGGGGAAAAGTGTTCAAATGGTCGATTCCCCTCATGATCATCTCCTATCCCGTCATTGGCTTTTTGCAGGGTTTTCAGCAAGAGTCGCTCGATTCGATATCCATCTGGTTCGCCACACACTGGATATCGGCCGGATTTGCCACAGCTTTGGCACTCGGCCACCCCTTCACCATATTTGTGGCGGCATTCATTTCGCCGTTTTCAAGCTTAAACCCGCTCATGACAGCGGGCTGGTTTGCAGGCCTTGCCCAGGCTTGGATTAAAAAGCCGACAGTCAGCGACCTTGAAAACGTTCCTATGGCCATTAAAACAGCGTCAGGCTTTTG
>SLFE01000189.1 GCA_007124415.1 Waddliaceae bacterium
CAACTCGGCTATGGCGGTGCGGACATCCTTTTCACTACTGATCCCGTTGCTGTTTTTATAAAATGAATGGAGGGCGATCTTGCCGATAACGCCGTCTTCAAAAGGGACAGACTCAACTTCGACGCGGTTTTCTTCGGACATGATCATTTCGCGCTTTAAATCGACTCGATAAACAATATTTGCCTGGGGCCGTTTGAATGTCAGGCTCACTTCGGTCCCTTTTTTCCCTTCGAGCATGGACAGAACCCTGTTGAAAGAATATTGAACGACAGGCGTGCCGTTGACAGCCAAGAGCAGGTCTCCCGGGGTGATTTTTCCCGCCCTTTCCGCCGGAGTGCCGGACTGGATTTTCTTCACGGCAATGCCCTCAAGCTTGTCCTCGAACGCGATGCCAGTTCCGGGATGTCCCTTAAGGAGGCGTGACCTCATATTATAAGCTTCGGAATCGTTGATCACGCTGGTGTGCGAATCGAGGCTTCTCGACAAAGCTTTTAAGACGTGCAGGGTGAACTGATGCTCCCTTTGCTGAGGAGGCAGCGGCCTTTCATGGTTGTCGACATAGAGGTAGCCTGATTCCCAGTCTTTTTGCAAATTGTCGTAGCGGTCTAAAACATGCTGCCGGCTCCTGCTGACGGCCTCCGCGCCGAAGCGGTCCCTCTGATGTTCGATAAAGTCCATAATGTCATCGCGAACTCTTTGTTTCAACTCGCCGGCGCTTGCGGCAAAGTCGTTCCTCTGAGACAGCGAGTCATAATAGTCCGGCCCCAAACGATCACGGAAAAGGGGATCGGGATCGGACATAAGGCTTTTGCGGATGCCTCGCTGCCGATCGATCGCATTGGCCACCAACTCGTCGATTTTTCTAAAAGTTGTGAAATTATGCTTCTTATAATTGGTCAAATACTGCTCGATTTCCTCTTCCGAAGGGTTGAGAAAAGGTTCGACCTCTGACTGGAGAAGATAGATGTGGCGGGGGTCGAATTGATCCACGTAGAGGCGCAAAGAATTTTTCAATATCTCTTCGGTCATCTCTTTTTTATTGATATGGCGGTCGAAAATTTGGTTCATGACGCGGTTGACATCTTCTTTTTGAAGGTACTCGATTTGTTGCGGATAAACAGGGGAAACCGTAAAGATCAGCAAAAAAACGGTAAATTGTAAACATAACGCCTTAAACCGAGCCATTCTAACTCCAAAATACTCTATTGTAGTTATTTACCCTCTTAAACTAAGTATAACATTTTTTTAAAAAAAGCGATATTTATATCAAATTGGCTTTGTGTTATTATATCAATAATCATGAGAATCAAGAATTTCGAGCAAAATACTCTGATCCTGGATAATTTTGAGGGGCCTTTAGCCTTCCTCCATTATTTGGTGCAAAAAAGCGAGATCGACATCTCCGATATCTCGATGCAAAAGATTACCGATCAGTACCTTAGCCTCCTCGGAAAGCAGCAGCTTTTCGACCTCGACGCCGGCGCGGAATTCATCGACCACACAGGAGCCTTGATCTGGCTCAAAAGCAAAATGCTCCTTCCGGGAGGCACGGGAAGCGAAGACATCGACGAGCTTCTTGAAAAGTGCCCGTTCGACATCATACCGCAGCTGATCGAGTATTGCCGCTTTAAAGACATGGCCAAGCAACTCGGCCACAGAGAGCAGGGGCAGGACGCCCACTACCCGCGGGGGATGCTCCCCTGCTCGGATGATTTTCCCAAGCCCCTCGGCATCGAAAGGATCAGGATAGACGAGCTCGAGGCGCTCTTTCTCGAGCTGCTCGAGAAAGCGGATAAAAAACAGACGCAGTTGATTCGCGAGGAGGTTTACCTCGTTTCCGACAAGATGGACGCCATTCGAGAAAGACTGCAGACAAAAAACCGCTTCCATTTCCGCGATATTTTTTCGAAAGAGCCCTGCAGGGAAGAAGTCGTCGTGACTTTTTTAGCCATTTTGGAAATGATGAAAATCGGCGAGATGATGGTCGCCAGGGAACTTGAGACAGGTAAAATAATCATAATAGGTGCATCAAACGATGAGTCAGGAAATTAATCAATCTGCCGAAGGAACGGCCCATTCGGAAGAAGAGCTGGTCAGAAAACACGCCAAGAAGATTATCGAGGCGCTTCTTTTTGCCGCAAACACGCCGCTTTCCGTCCACAAAATCCGCGACATTCTTCAGAATTTCTACCCCTTCAAGTCCAAGGACGTAATCGATCTTCTCCACGGATATAAACAGGACCTCGTTTCGGAAGAGAGGCCTCTTCAGCTCGAGGAGATAGCCGGAGGATTCATGCTCCGGACAAGAGAAGACTACGCCGACTATGTCGGCCGGCTTTACCGGGATAAAAAAGCCGAAAGGCTCTCGCAGGCGGCCCGGGAGGTTCTTGCCATAGTCGCCTTTAAACAGCCCATCACCAAACCGCAGATCGAAGCGGTGCGGGGCGTCGACTCTTCGGCCACGGTGCAGATGCTGATCGAAAAAGAGCTTGTCGAGCCGGTCGGTCAGGCCGAGGCCCCCGGCCGCCCCATGCTTTACGCCGTCTCAAGCCGCTTTTTGCAGCACTTCGGCTTAAAAAGCGTCGAGGACCTGGCTGCCGGCGAGCCCGAGCCCGACAGCGAAACCCTCGAGTGCAATTAAACCTTTTCCTTGCCCTTGGCGCGCCTATATTTTGCGCGCACAGTTTCTTTTGTTATTTTCGGATAATAGCTGTCGGTCTGATATTTATAATCCTGGACAATAAGATCCAGCGCTTCGTGAGCGGCCTTCAGCGTCAGCCAGTTCTTTCTTCCGGCCTCCGCCTCCTCTTGGGAGCGATCAAGCTTCAACGTCTCTGCCAGCTTGGCCTCTTCCAAAGAAGCTCGGAGCGTTCTCATTTGGCGCAAAAAAACCACTTTTGCAGTCTGTTCCTTCAGCAGCTTGTTGACTTCCTCCAAGCTCTTCCTCGGCCTCCTGTCGGCATGATAAACATCAAAACACGCCGAACTCTCCAAATTGCCGCATTCCATAAAACTGTTGGTGCCGGCAGCTTCTATGCCTAAGCGCAAATCATGTTTCTCGCTCAGTTGCGTTTCGTCTCCGACACGCCGATGATCTTTAAGAACCGCCTCAAGCACTCTAAGGGCCCTGCCGGGCTGGAAAAATTCGCCCTCCAGCTCTTCGGATATGTCATAGATTTGCTTCAAAACAGAATCGTCGACCTCCTCTCCGGGATTTAATTTCCTGCACCGCTCCTTCAATATTATTAAGGTCTCTTCTTCCCCGGTCTGATCGACATCATAACGCCTGAGATTTTGCATCTGGCCGCTGCCGTTGATTTCCGGTTTTTTAAACTCCTCGTCTGTCATCGAAAAAATCACATGGGGATAATCCTCCCTAAGCTTGCCGAGCTGTTCGACAGCATTCCTTGTCCAAGCCTTGTCCGCATTGCCTACGCACACCACCACTTTGTCTTTATATTTTTCCGTGGCCGCCATAAAATTATCCAAAATCTTACCCGCGGAATGGCCGGAGCGAGTGTTCAAATCCAGAGAAAAAACCGTCTTATCTTTGAAATATTCAGGAACGTCGCCCAAAACGATCCGGCGGGCCAATCCCCGCACAATGCCGCTTTTGCCCACGCCCAAAGGCCCCTTGAGAAGAATATGCCCCTTGGCGTCAATTTGTTTTCTTGGATCTAAACAGTCGATGACCTCATCGATTTCATCATTGCGGCCGGTCACATATTCCGGGCCGGGGTGCTTCGCTTTTTTGTTTTCATTCGTCCAATGATCGATATCCTCCGGCAGATCGGAAAAATAATTGTTGATCCACGCCATCAAGGGATAGAGGATGATCAGGCCTAAAACAACATTTCCGGCAACACCTAAAACCACTCCCCCGAGAGCGTACTGAGCGACAAACAGCTCGTATCCGATAAACGTATCGATGAGCCAATGGACCGCCGCAAGGCAGACCAGAAGCTTTAAGGGAAGCGATAGCGAGGAGACATCATGATTCCCCCCTTTGATTTTCACGCCCGCCCCCGCAATGAGCCCGCCCACATCGGTGTACATCCGGGCAAAGGAAGTCACGAGGTTCAAAAAGAACCGGCCCACTTCCGTTGTGACCGATCGCAGAAGAGGAATTTCCGTCTTTTCCTGATAGATGCGGCTGAGATGATACATTTTTTCCAGGCTCATAGCCTCGGCCGCCGCTTTAGCGTCCAGATCAACCAAATTTAAGAGTTTCTGCAAGTCGAGGCAGTCAAAAACACGGAAATTCAAAGTATTATCGTCTTTTAAGCACTGCTCAATCCCGCTGTTGATAATATCTTTGACGCTGTCGACGCTCGCGCGGCTTAAAATGACAGCAATGTCGTCCTTCATTAAATCAAAGTGTTCCGAACGAAGCGCCTCGATAATCTGCTCCTTGTCTTGCGGCTTTAAGTCCCCCTTCTCTTGCCGAATCCGGCGGATCTCTTTCTGCAGCGGGCAATGCCAGACAAAACGCCCCTTCAATGATTTCCAGGAAGCAGCTGCGGTTCGGGATAATTGACCGGCAGCCTCTCTGAACAAATTCGTTACAGGTGAAGAGTCCTTATTTCTAGAATCCAAAAAACTATAATTAAAATTTGAAGGACCAAGATACTTAATTGCAATTTCACTCATAATAATAATCCTATTTATATTGGCGATTTATTCTATATTATTACGATCTTTAATTGCAACGAAGGACAGAGTGAAATTATTTTTCAAACCTAAACTCTTCCCATTGCATTAATTCTCAAACTTTCCTATAATCTTTATTATCCTGCCGTTTTCCGGAGGATTTAGAGGCCTCTCGCCTGACCGAAAACTAGGGAGGCCGATTCAGAACCAAACTAAGGAGAAGGCTTAAACATGCCGACAATGAACCAACTCGTGCGCAATCCACGAAAAAAAAGAAAAAAGCGCACAAAGTCTCCTGCTCTTAAAGCTTGCCCGCAAAGGCGGGGAGTTTGCCTGCAGGTGAAAACGAAAACACCGAA
>SLFE01000064.1 GCA_007124415.1 Waddliaceae bacterium
ATAAGGCCCATCTATGAACCGACACTCCTTGCCCAGCTCTAAAGAGCTGCGCTACGTCGCATCAATTCATATCTAGACCTTCTAAAAAACTGTCAGACGAGATTAGGGCACAATCAGGGGTATAATTCTGAATGCGCTAAAACATGCCGGGCAAGCCGCCGCCGAGATTAGGCATATTGCCTTGCGTCGCTTCCTGCAGGTTTTTGAGGGCGTCGTCGTGAGCGGCTTTGATTAAGTCTTCAAGGCCTTCGATGTCGTCGGCGTCGACGCAGTCGGGTTTGATTTGGATATTTTTAATGGCATGTTCGCCATTAAGCGTGATGGTGACGAGCCCGTTTCCGGCTGTTCCCGTAGCTTCAGCTTTCTGAATTTCTTTTTGCATGCGGCTAATTTGCTGCTGGAACATTTTCGCTTGTTTTTTCTTTTTAGAAAATCCTGAACCCATAATTTTATTTTCTCTCCACTGTACCTTCGAGTTCGACGGCTGCGAACTGATATAAGGTATCATACCGACTTTTTGATTTTTTTTCCTCAATTTTTTCGACCTGCGGACTCGGAGGGGGAGGGGGGGCGCTTTTCGGAACCTTTGCGGCCGGTTTTCTTTCAACTTTTTTCTTCACTTCCGGAATTTCCTGAGGTTGCGGCTGCGGATCTTCGGAGAGGGAGCTTATTGGTTTGACTTCCGAAGGGCCTTTGTTTTTTCGTGGTGTCGGGGGAGGGGCGGAGTCTTCCGAAGAAAGTTTACTTTCAAGTTCGTGAAGCCGTTTGGTCAAAAATTCGACGGGAATGCGGCGGTGGCTGCGGATAATGCGCATGAGCAGGGCTTCGAGGGCAATCTTCGGCGACGAGGAAAAGCGGATGTGCTGTTTGGCGTCGACCAGGGTGTCGAGAAGCTCGAGGCATTGGTCTTTGCGGTAGCTTTTAGCCGATTCGGCGTACCTGGCCTTTTCTGATTCGGAAATAGAAAGGTAGGGGGCATCTCCTTTGGATATGATCATCAGCAGGATTGTGCGGAAGTGGTCGATGAGAGTGTCGACAAAGTGGGCGATGTCTTTTCCTTGCCTGTAGACAGTATCGACGATTTCAAAGGCTTTGGCGATGTTGTCTTCTTTTCCCGCCCGGTCAAGCTCAAAGAGAATATCTTTCGAGGCGACGCCTAGCACGGAGGCGATGGTTTTTGCCGTGATCGACTCGTCGTGGAAAGCGATGATCTGGTCGAAAAGCGATTCGGCATCGCGCAGGCCGCCATCAGAGAGATTGGCTATCATGCGGAGAGCCTCTTCCTCTACGTTGATTTCGAGATCACGTGCAATTTCGGATAATTTCGATACAATGAGTTCATGAGAAATGCGGTTGAGGTGGAAGCGCTGGCATCGGCTTAAAATGGTGGGAAGCAGCTTGTGGGGCTCGGTCGTCGCGAAAAAGAAGAGAACGCGCGGCGGAGGCTCCTCAAGAGTTTTAAGAAGAGCGTTGAACGCCTCTTTTGTGAGCATATGCACTTCGTCGATGATATAGATCTTGTAGCCGCCTGTCGATGTGGCATAGCCGGCAGTGTCGTTGATTTGCCTGATGTCTTCTATCCCTCGATGCGAGGCGCCGTCGATCTCAAGAACGTCGAGAGAGTGGCCCGCTGTGATTTCTTTGCACGACCGGCACTCGTTGCAGGGTTCGAAATCATCGCCGCGGTTTTGGCAGTTCAGGGCTTTGGCAAAGATCCTTGCGGTCGTGGTTTTACCTGTGCCTCGCGAACCCGAAAGCAGGTAAGCGTGGGCAAGCCTGCCGTATTTGATAGCGTTTTTCAATGTTTGAACAAGAGCTTCCTGTCCAAGGATTTCGCTGAATTTACGGGGGCGGTATTTCCGCGCTAAAACTTGATATTCCGCCATAAGAATCCTTCCTATTTAAGAGTCTGAATATAGCATGTTTCATGTAATATTATCGACCGAAACTTGCCCCCCTCTGACTGCGACCCTAATCCGCGGTTGAATAAGAGAGCCAGGCGTGTTCGACGATCGACTCAAGGGAGGGGTATTGCCGGTTCCAGCCAAGCTCTTTTTCAGCCCTGGAGGCATCGGCAACAAGGGTTGCGGGATCGCCGGGGCGGCGGGCGCTTTTGACGGCATCGACTTTGAGGCCCGTGATTTTCTCCGCTGCCCTGATTACCTCCAGGACGCTGTAGCCCCGGCCGTTTCCCAGGTTGTAGCAAAAAGTTCCCGGCTCGTTGAATAGCTTTTCCATAGCCAGGATATGGGCATCGGCGACATCCATGACGTGAACGTAATCTCTGACCCCCGTGCCGTCCGGGGTCGAGTAGTCGGTACCGAATATCGGGACGCCTGTTTTATCTATCAAGCTTCTGAGTACAATGGGAATAAGGTTATTCTCTTTCTTTTTGAAATTCTTAATTTCTCCTTGAGGATCCCCACCTGCGGCGTTGAAGTACCTGAGCGAGCAGCTTTTGAGGCCGTAGGCGGCGTGATAATCGTCTAAGATCTTTTCGACCATGAGCTTTGTTCTGCCGTAGGGATTGATCGGTTCGGCAGGGTGGGACTCTTTTACATAATTGCTGAGGGGAGCGCCATAAATCGCTGCGGAAGAGGAGAATATGATAATATCGACTTTGTGGTCGACCATGGCGTCCAGTAGGGTGAGAGTGTCGGCGACATTATTTTTGTAATAGCGGGCCGGGTTGCGGACGGATTCGCCGACATCTGTCAGGGCGGCCAGGTGGATAACGGCGTCGAAGTTGTGGCGGGAAAAGAGCCGGTCGAGAAGAGATCGATCGCCGAAATTTCCCTCGACAAATTCCCCTCTGACGACAGATTCTTTTGCACCGGTGCTGAGGTTGTCAAGAATGACAGTTTCGAAGTCTTTTTGATTCAGTGCTTTGTTGACATGCGAGCCGATAAATCCGGCTCCTCCGACAATTAATATTTTTTTTGTCATAATTTCCCCTTAAGATGAGGCTTTATCATAACTTCTTTTAAGATTTTTGGCTTTTATTGATGATATTAGGTAGATAAAAATTGCCTGAAGGGAGCAAACTGAGTATATGAATGACAGAAGCAGCTCTGCTCTAAATGACAGCGAGTTAAGGTTTGCTGGGGAGAGGGGATTTTTTGACAAAAGCCCCAGCGTGAAGTTGCTTATTGCTCTGGTTTTCGCGCTGAGTTTGTTCCTTTTCTTTCACTTTCGGGAAGTGAGGGTGGAGGTTCTCGAGCTTAACAGTCGCGCCGAAAAATATGTTGTCGCGCAGGTCGATTTCGAGTTTGTCGACCGCGAGGCAACTCTCATTTTAAAGCAGGAAGCGGTCAGGAATGTCGGAAAGATTTATCGGATTCCGGACAATGAAATCCTGGCGAGGCGGCTTGATTTCGAAAATCTGCTTGCCAACGATGAAGACTTGAGAGATCGTCTTGATGAAGTCAGTTTTGAAGATATTACAGCAACTCTCGATATCCTGCACAAGGCATTGAATCAAATTAGGTTTACCGATCCTAGAACCCTCAGAAAAGTCAGGGAGGCGGGGCTGTCGACAAAAAACTATCAGATTTTTACGCCGCTCAACATCAACCAAAATTCTGTTCTGCCCCGTCAAATCTGGGCGAAAATTGTCCGCGATAATTTTCAAGGTACCGAGCTTCCTAAAGCGGCCGTTCAAGCTGTTGTGGGTTATTTTGAGCCCGCTCCATGGAAAATCGAAGAAGATATTCCCGCTCAAAGGGAAGTGAGGAATGAAATTCAGGCCCAGGTGCCCGATAAAATTACGCATGTCGAGTCCGGAAGCCGGATTATCGACCAAGGGGAAAAGGTGACGCCCCGGCATCTTGCGATGATGCAGGCGATGAAAAGAGTTTTGAGCGAGCAGCGTAATTTATGGTATCCGCAAACTGTTCTCGGAAGCGTTTTTATGGCGATTTTAGTCACAGCCCTATGTGCCAGCTTCGTCAAGTTGAACTACCCGCTTCTTTACGGTTCCAACAGAAAGCTTTGCCTGCTTGTCACAATCGTGCTATTGAATATGGCGCTTGCAAAAGGATTGGAATACTTTCTACTGACTTCTCCGAGCAACCTCCTCGATTTAATTCGCTATCCACTGTTTGTCCCTTTCGCGGCGATTTTGACTTGCAACCTGATGTCTGTTTCCCTGGCCACATTCGTGACGGCGCTGCTAGTTGTGATCTTTACGATGACGCTTGCCTTTGACCATACAGGCTTTATGATTATCAATTTCGCTGCCGCCCTGGTAGCGATTTTGAGCACCCGTTCTTTGAGGAGGAGAAAGGAGATTTTCATCGTCTGCGCAAAAGCCTGGCTTGGCGCCGCGGTTGTCGTGATTTCGATTCATCTTTACGGCAATACGTTTTGGAGCTGGATGGTGATCTACGACCTTGTGAGCTCGGCCCTCTTCATGCTTCTGACCGCCATGATCGTCCTCGGCGTCCTCCCGTTGCTTGAAAGCACGTTTCATGTGATGAGCGATGTGACGCTGATGGAGTACATGGACCCGAACCACTTGCTGCTGAAGCGGCTTTCATTCGAGGCACCCGGAACCTACCAGCATACTTTAATGGTCTGCAATATTGCGGAAGCTGCAGCTGTCTCGATCGGCGCCAACGGCCTCTTTTGCCGCGTCGCCTCGCTTTATCACGATATCGGTAAAATGGTCACTCCGCACTTTTTTACGGAGAATCAACAAGGCGACATGAACGTTCATCAGCTTTTGACGCCTCTTGAGTCTGCGCAAACGATCATGGCCCATGTGAGCGAAGGCGTTGCCATGGCCAGAAAAGCGGGCCTTCCCGAGCAATTTATCGACATCATTAAAGAGCACCACGGAACCCAGCTTGTTTATTTCTTTTACCGTAAGGCTCTCGATCAGGCAAAAGGAGATGAGAGCCTTGTCGATGAAAGCCAGTTCAGATATTCGGGACCGAAGCCCCGCACGAAAGAATCGGCGATTATCATGATCGCAGACAGTTTTGAGGCTGCCTC
>SLFE01000152.1 GCA_007124415.1 Waddliaceae bacterium
CCTCTTGTTTGACGCCGGCATCCGGCCGTTTGACAGGATTGGGCTTTGGAGCCACTTGCAAAAATCAGTTTTGCCGTAATTTTACAAGTGGCTCCCTGTTTAAATTTATTTTTAAACCCATTTGCGGGTTTATGAGGAAATTTTACACGATTTGAAATTGATTTTAAAGAAAAAAAGCGCCTGATCAGAATCGAACTGACACTAGTAGCTTGGAAGGCTACTGTTCTACCATTGAACTACAGGCGCTTAATAAGCATTTTGAAAATCAACTATATCCTTCAGCGTCCTTTTTTTGCAACACGATTATTTTTGCTTAACAAGAAATTTCGAAAGAGGCTATAATTGCCCTCTGTCCGCGATGGGGCGTTAGCTCAGTTGGTAGAGCGCAACAATGGCATTGTTGAGGTCAACGGTTCGACTCCGTTACGCTCCATTTCTCTTACTTAATATTGAATAGATTCTTGGCATTTTTAGCCGTTGCGACGATAAGCTCGTCAGCCGAAATCCCCTTGAGATCAGCGATCAGCCCTGCAGTTTCAGAAATATAGGCGGGCTCGTTTCGCTTGCCGCGGCGGGACTGAGGGGCCAGATAAGGAGTGTCGGTTTCAATCAGAAGCTGAGCAAGTGGCACCTCTTTGGCCACGTCCCGAAGTTCCGAACTTCTTTTGAATGTGACAATGCCGCTAAGGGACAAATACCAACCCCTTTCGATCACTTTTCGGGCATCATTCATCGTCCCTGTAAAGCAATGAAGAACCCCGGGGGCGTGCTTGCCGGAAACGACATAGGTTTCATCAAGAATGCGAAAAAAATCGTCGAAAGCGTCGCGGCAATGGATCACAACCGGCAGCTCGGTCTCCAACGCCAGTTTTAAATATTTCCGGAAAATATGCTGCTGCAGCTCTTTGGTTTCGTCATGGTAATAATAGTCGAGACCCGTTTCCCCGACCGCAACAAGATTCCCTTCCTTCGCGTTTTTTTCCATAAAGGGAAAAAGCCTCTCGCCGTCGGCGGCAACGTCATGGGGAGTCGTGGAGGCCGTGTTGTAAATCCAGGAAAATTTGCGGCGCAGCTCAATCCCTCTTTCAAGGGTCTTATCATCCGTGCAGATGTTGATAATCTTTTGGATGCCGGCATGCTTTGCTCTTTCCAAAATATCTTCGACATCCGGAAAGACCTGGTCATTGGTCAGATGGGCGTGTGAATCGACAATGCTCATTCTTCTATGGTACCAAGATAATCAAGAATGGTGTCCGGTGTCAAGACCTGAGGAAGTATGGCGGTCTTGCCGTCCGTTCCGTAGAGGATGTACAATGGCACGCTGCTCCTTCCGAACTTCCTAAGCTCCTCGGAAATTTCCGGATTCTTTTTAGTCCAGTCGGCGAGCATTTTAACCACGCCGCGCCGCGCCATTTCATCTGCGACTTCCTGATTCTCCAAAACTTTATGATTTGTCTGGCAGATCAAGCACCACTTGGCAGTGAAGTCGATGAAAACAGGTTTTCCCTGTTTTTTGAGCTCTTCGAGCCTCTGTTTCGAAAAAGGCTCCCAGCTGCGAATATTTCTTTCCCCGGAAGGGACGTCGGCCATAGCGACAAGCTCATCTGAGGGAAAGTCCTGGGCAGAAGAGCGGACCACCTCATAAAATCCAAAAACACCTATCAGCAGAGCAATCGTCAAAGCGGCGATCCGGACAGGCCTCTTCTGCATAGGCGAGGCCCATTTTCCGTAAATCCAGCAGGCGACAGAAAGGATCAAAAAGGCGCTCAGCAAAGTGAACAAGGCGTCGTAACCGGTTTGAGCGCCGAACACCCAAACAAGCCAAAGGGTTGTCGCGATCATGCAAAAGCCTAAAAATTCTTTAAAAGTAACCATCCATTTACCCGGCTTCGGTAAAAATCTGATCAATGGCGGGTAAGCGGAAATCAAGAGGTACGGAAACGACATTCCAAGGGCAATCGAGGTAAAAATCATCAGGGAAAGAGGAGCGGAAAGGGTCATGGCGAACCCAAGGGCCGATCCTAAAAACGGACCGGTGCAAGGCGTTGCGACCGCAGTTGCCAAAACCCCGCTCATAAAGGCAGAAGCGGCCCCGCCGCTGCCTTGCTTGGCGTCGCTTTCTTTTTGTCCCGCCCACGAGCTGAACATAGTGCCCACTTCGAACAAACCGAACAGACTGAGCCCAAAGACAAACAAAAGGGCCGCAAGCAGAGCCACGAATATCGGTTCCTGAAGCTGAAAGCCCCATCCGACCATCTGCCCATAAGCCTGCAGCGAAATAAGGACGCCGGCCAATGTCCAAAACGAGACTAAAACGCCCAAGGTGAACAGAAGGCCGTGCTTGGCAACCTTCCAGCGGCTTTCTCCGGCCATTTTCACAAAACTGAAAATCTTCAGCGAGATCACCGGCAAAACGCACGGCATAAGGTTTAAGATTGCACCGCCGGCAAAAGCGAGTAGAAGCGCCCAGAAAAACCCGCCCTGAAACTGCAAAGCGGACGGTTCCATAGCAGAGGAGCTGCCGCCGGCCATGGCCACCTCTTCGCCTTCGCCGAGCACCGGCGCCGAAACCTCGATCGCGTCGATTTGCCCGCCGCTGCTATTTTTCAGCACAAGAAGGCCTTTGAGCGCTTGTCCTGACGAATCAGCTTCTTCATCAACGGGCAGCCGAAAAACATAGCCTGACTCCGAAGTATTGACGGCAATCTCGTCAACGTCCCGGACAACGCCGCTCATTTCGGGATAAAAGTAGGCGTGATCGAAAGAACGGTCGAAGCCCGTGAGCTCAAGCTCGATCGCGCGGTCATTGGCTTTGGCCCGGGCTTTGCGGTGTTCAGAAGGCAGCTTTTCACGGACATCGGAGAAAACAGCGGCAGCGTCGGCATTGATTTCAGGGGTGTCGGCAGTAGTTTTTAAAGTGAGGCTTAACGGCTGACTGCCGGGAAGGCAGCTCGTATCGGAGCAGACAAGCCACGTGAGATCGGCATCGATCTCAATCTCTTCGCCCTCCTTAATGGTGTCGGGGGGAGTCACTTTTGTCAGCAGAGTGACCGCATCGTGATAGCCGTAGTTAATCCCTTCGCCCGCTTCGATCCTTTCAGGGGTAGGCCACCGGATTTCCTCCGCCTCAAACCCTTCTGGAAGCTGCCAATCAATCGAAGAGGCAAAGCCGGCATCTCCCGGATTTTTCCAGTAGGCGTGCCATCCTTCGTCTATATCAAGCCTGACAGCCACCCAAAAAGGGCGCCCTGGCTGAACCGCTGTCTCCTCAGAGTAGATTTGCGCCTTTACCGGCTGGCCCGATTCAGCAGCGGAAAGGGGCAGCGAAAAAAGCAAAGGCAAAGCTAAAAATAGTAGGCGAATTATTTTACTCATCTTGAACCACCTTATTAAATTAAAATAAAATTATATCAAAAATTACTTTTGATTTCAAGCCTTATGAGGCATGCTCAAAATCGCTGCCGGAAGAGCTCGATTAAAATATTTGTTTACATTGACAATTGCCGAAAACAGGGTTATTTTTATTTCTGACTTCACAAAAGGCATCATGCCATGTTCATCATTGCCGCACCTCCCATTTTGGACTCTTTTTTCCAGGCGGACTGGCTGGGAAAAGGCATATATCTGGGCCTTTTAACCCTTTCGGTCATCAGCTGGGCGTTGATCATTCACAAATTCCTGGTCACCCGCCAACTTCGCCGTCAGGCTTCCGGTTTCAACAGGGCCTTTAAGAAGCATAAGCAAAGTCCGCTAAAATTCTCCATTCCCTCGAAAGATCCCAATCCCTTCCACGAGATTTACCTCGTCCTCAAAAAGCAGACCTACGAACTACTGAATAAAAACCATCAGTTCGCAAAAGAATCGGGCAAGCCGGCCTCTCTTTCGCCGACAGATATTGAATTCATCGATGCCCATGTCGCCGCAAACATCACCTTGCAGGTTCAAAAACTCGAAAAAAACATATACATCCTCTCCACAATCGTCACCCTTGCCCCTTTTCTGGGCCTTTTAGGGACAGTTTGGGGAATTTTGGTCTTTTTTTCCCAATTGAATATGCACCAGGCGGGAAGTTCAAGCCAGATGATGCTCGGAGGTCTTTCTCTGGCCCTGACTACAACAGTACTCGGCCTGATTGTCGCCATACCCGCTTTAATCGGTTATAATTATCTGAGAAATTCAATCAAAAACCTCCAAATGGAAATGGAATCCTTTTCGAATGAAGTGATGGCCTCGGTTGAACTCCAGTATCGCCAAGTGGAAATCCAATGAGAAAGAATAATCGAAGATACAGCCAGCCGATCGAAGAGCCCCCGATCAACATCACGCCGCTAATCGATGTCGTCTTCGTGATTCTCATCATGTTCATTGTGGTTGCCCCTCTTCTGGACATGGACAATATCGAACTTGCCGGAGGGAACGCAGACAAAAGCGTTGAAACCGCGATCCAGGACAACAATCCGATTACCATACGCGTTTATCCCGACAACTCGATCAGATTTAACGACAACAAAGTCTTTCTGCCGCAATTGACCGCACTGCTAGCAAAGGCAAAAAAAAGTCATCCGGGCGCCCATCCCCAAGTGCTTCACGACAAAAGGGCCCATTTCGGAACCTACCAAGCCGTTAAAAATGCCGTGGAGTCCGCAGGTTTTGAGGAAATGGACATTGTGCTGGCCCCGGGGTAATTATGACGCCTTCATACAATTACGCATTACTTTTCGCCGTTTGCCTCCACATCGCCTTTTTGGGATATTTAGCTGTAGGGCAAAACGTTAAAGCCGCCCCGCCCAAACCGCAAAAAGTCTTGGTAAATACCGTCCGTCTCCAACCAAAGAAAGCGGCAGAGCCAATCGCCCGGGCTGAAAAGCCAATGCCGCCCGCTCCAAAACCGAAGCCGAAACCGAAACCAAAGCCGCCCGCTCCAAAACTGAAGCCGAAACCGAAACCAAAGCCGCCCGCTCCAAAACCGAAGCCGAAGCCGAAAC
>SLFE01000144.1 GCA_007124415.1 Waddliaceae bacterium
CTGCTGTTTTAAGTCGTTATGCGACTCGCTTACCACTTTTTCAGTGGAGCGGGCAAGCTCGATACCGCGGCCGCTGAAGCTTTGGGCAAAATCCCCCGCAACACCTGCGCCCTGACCGTAGAAAGAGGCGGTTTTTTCAAATCCTTTCGCATCGTAACCTAAAAGAATAATGGGAACGGCTGATGCGCCGACTTTTGATAAGTTTGCAATATACATGTTCGGGCTGGTATGGCTGTCGACAAGGGACTTCATAGCTTTTTGCCTTTCCGAATCCGAAAGCTGGAGAAGGGCTTTCAATGTCGTCCACAGCTTCAATTGGGTATCCATTAGACTCTGGGTCATCAACTGCAATAACTCTTCTATCGATGTATTTTTTGTATCGATTTGGTCGAGGATGCTAAATGAGTCGTCAATTTTAAATCCTTCGACCCTTTTCATCGTTTCTTTGCAGCCTGAAGGTATCTTTTCTTTCTGATCGTCCGTTTTTATATCGGACTTGGTCAAAGCAGCGTAGCCGGCCGCATCTTCACCTTCAATTTGTTGGGAGTGGGGTTTTACTGCTTTCTCAAGTTGTATTGAATCTGCCATAATTACACCTTCTTTTTTTAATTAAAAATTTTTGGATTTCTGGCAATTTCCCGCATATTTCGATGTCGCTCTTTGATTAAATTGCTCAAAAATTCTAAATAAGCACGCAAGTCGTCTATTACCTCGGACCTTAATTTTGTTTCATTGCGCCCTTTCTCTATTTTAGCTTCGGAGTGGCTGTCCTGAATACGGGTAATAGCCATACCCCCTTCGGAAAGCAGCTTTGTCGCCATGGGGATAATCATCAGGTCGTTGAGCGCATAGAGCAGTGTTCCTCCGATTATGGCGGCCACTTTTGCAGAATCGATAAAAAAGTTAGGGGCAGCTTTTTTCAAAGCGTTCTCGAAAGGATTGCCAAGCGCTTTATCCGCGGCCATGCCGGTCAAAATCACAGTTCCGGCGACCGCACCGACAATTGTCGCTGTGCCCGCCGAGGCGACTGTCAGAGCAACAACGCCTGCAACGCCGCCGACTGCGGTTCCGCCGATCTCCAGGGCGTCGAACCATTTTCTGCGACCCATGCGGTCAATAATCTTTTGAAATTCCTTATTTCGCTTTTCGCCTATTTTTTTCAGTTCGTCTTCGAACTGCTTCACCATGCTGTTTTGCGTTTCCGCGTCGTCTCGAACCGAGGCCAGGAGCATCTTGTGAAAAGACACCATGGTTTTTTCAAAATTGAAATCATCGTCGTAGTCTGCAGTATTTTCTCCGACTTTGATAATTGCATTCACATCGTCGATCATTTCTTTAAGTTCAGGGGATGCCGCTTCATGCATCGGCTTGGCCGCAGTTTTGTAGTAGGAAAGCAGGTTCTCTTCGAATTCGTTTGGGTCGTATAGGCCGACCATATCGACAAGCAGCTTGGAAGCTTTGGCTGCCGCCTTTTCCCTTTCGATCACCGGCTCGGATTTTTGATTCACAGAGTAGTCCACTTTCGCTAGCTCGGAAGAGGTTTTATAAATGATTCCTTCCTTATGCTCGGCAATGCCTGAAGGAGCGGATTTTTTCGCCTTTCCAGGATCAGTTGATACTTCGGCTGGCTGATAACTGAGCGGTCTTTCGCCTGATATTGGACTTAACGGCATATGATTTCTCCTATTATCCTTTTATATTGCTTGCCATTTTTTTCAGGATCTCGTGAAGAGAGCGCGACATGTCTTTTGCAAGCATCAACACCTCGTGCCTCTCATTATTCAATCTGGAGACAACCTGCGATTGATAGTTGTTCCTCGATTGCAGCATTTTACTGTATGAGCGAATATTTTCAATAATTTTGCCGCGTACAGGGTCCGTATATTTTTTTGGGGGAGTGACGGGGTTTTTCTCCTCATCGATAATATCGCAAGCCTGCAGCATTGTATAAATCTCTTCGGCCGATTCTTCGAGCCATGAAATTTCCTTCTCCATGTCGGCGATTTCAGCGGCATGGTCTTCATCGCTCGATTTCAGCTGCTCTACCTGTCCGCGAAGTTCTTCGGCTTTGGCTTTCCGTGAATCGGCATCTTCTAAAAGCTGCAATCCTTCAGCTCTAATCTCTTCGAGCGTTTCGGTTTTGACTGTGCCGTTTTTTGTGCTTGTGTTTGAATTGACAGCCCGAAGATATTTGTTCAGAAATTCGACCCGTTTTTGACGGTCGGTTAAAATATCGACTTCCTTGCGCGTCTGTTTGTCAGTATTGTCGATTTTTTCCATAAGCATCATTGTGAGAAGTGTTTGCAAGCTGTGGCCGCCGGCATAAACTGCATGCTCTGCTCCGTCAACGCTATTAATATCACTAACATGTGTCATATCACCACCTTGTTTATAGAGTCCATCATAACTCAACCGATATTTAAATTTAAACACCTTAATGTAAAGCTTTTTTAAAGACTGAAATAATTAGCGGAAAACTCAGAGGGGTATGCCCCCAAAATTAAAAATTAAATTGTAAAAGTCGTTCCATATAAAATATTTTCTCTTTAAAATTACGGAACAATTCTTTATTATTATAGCCTATGAAACGCAGTGCATGGAGTTCAAAGCTAGGGTTTGTATTTGCTGCCGCCGGCTCGGCTGTCGGCTTGGCCAATATTTGGCGGTTTCCGTATGAAGTTGGGAATAACGGAGGAGCGATCTTTGTCATCACCTACCTTCTCTGCCTTCTAGCCATAGGCTTTCCGGTTTTTGTATCTGAAGTGCTGATCGGTCGAACGACTCAAAGCAGTCCGGCCGGCGCATTCGGCAAGCTCGCTAAAAGCCGGGGCTGGGGCTTTCTGGGCGGAATCACTATATTTACCGGATTCATTGTCAGCGCGTTCTACAGCGCCATTTCAGGATGGATCCTTGGTTATTTGGTCGAGGCCGTCAAAGGCAATGTCTCGTCGTTTTCAAGCTTGCAGGAGGTTGTGGCGCACCACACCTCGCTTATGGATTCGGCCTGGTGGGGAGTGGGATTTCATACTTTGTTCTTGATTTTCTGCTGGTATGTCCTCGTCAGCGGCGTAAAAGGGGGGATTGAGAGGGGAAACAAGATCATCATGCCGATTCTTTACCTTCTCCTTATCCTGCTTGTTGTCAACGGACTTTTCCTCCCAAATTCAATGGAAGGGCTCCGCTTTCTCTTCAGCCCCGATTGGCATGAAGTAACTCCCGTGATGTTCCTAATCGCCCTTGGGCAGTCCTTCTTCACATTGAGCGTCGGGCAGGGAACGATGGTCACTTACGGCAGCTACTTGAAGCGCGACGATAATATCGTCACAAGCTGTTTTCCTGTAGTCGCGATGGATACGCTGGTTTCACTGCTTTCAGCCGTAGCGGTATTTACAATCGTTTTTTCAGTCGGCATGGAGCCGAAGGGGGGCAGTGGATTGATTTTTCAAACCCTCCCTATGGTTTTCAGCAAAATTCCTGGCGGCTATTTTTTCGGGTTCCTGTTTTTCTTTCTTGTGTTTCTCGCGGCTTTGACTTCCCAAATTTCAGCCATGGAGCCGTCGATCGCCTATCTTATCGACAGGTTCGGATGGAGACGCTCGCGAGCTGTCGCCCTTGTGACGCTTGGTGTGTTTCTTTTGGGGATACCGAGCGCACTTTCCTCGAGCGTTCTTAAAGACGCGACGCTTTGGGGACTCAATCCGCAGGAATTGATGCTTTTTTCCGTATCGAGTATATTGATTCCTCTGGGTGGATTCTTCGCAATTGCCCTTGTGGGATGGAAGTGGGGAATCACAGGCGCCCTGAAGGAGCTGCACCGAGGGGCGTCCAGAAAATTAAAAGACAGCAAACTGTTTAACGCTTATGTTTGGATTTGCTTTAAATATGTGGCTCCCGTATTGATTACAATCGTATTCTTGAATGCACTGAAGTTGTTTTAGATGGCTGAAACATTTATCGAATCGTCATTTTGCGAAGAAGACACACAATTCGAAGAACCTTTGCGCCCGCGCTCTTTAGCAGATTTTAAAGGGCAAGATTCTGTTTCCGAAAGGCTTGCGGTAATGATCGAAGCTGCGAAGCAGCGAAACGAGCCGCTAGGCCACTGCCTTTTCAGCGGGCCGCCCGGGCTCGGCAAAACCACGCTTGCTAATATATTGGCCAAAGAGATGGGAACGAGTGTTATTGTTACTTCAGGCCCTGTCATCGACAAAGCGGGCGATCTTGCCGGGCTGCTGACCAATCTACAGGACGGCGACATCTTATTTATCGATGAAATTCATCAACTTAACCGCGTCATCGAGGAATACCTCTATCCTGCTATGGAGGATTTCAGCCTCGACCTGCTCATTGACAGCGGTCCGAATGCCCGCTCCGTGAAAGTCAACCTCAACCGCTTTACTCTGGCCGGCGCCACAACAAGGATGGGACAATTAACAGGTCCTTTGAGATCTCGGTTTGCATTTTCATGCCGATTAGAGTATTATGCACCCAAGATATTGGCGAATATCGTCAAGCGTACGGCAAAAATCCTGAATATCGACATCGACCAGGAGGGCGCAGACGAAATTGCAAAAAGATCCAGGGGGACGCCGCGCATAGCTAACAACCTGCTGCGCTGGGTTCGCGATTTTGCGCAAATTAAAGCCGATAACCGAATTGACAGCGGCGTAGCCTGCAGAGCGTTGCAAATGCTTTCGATAGACGAGCTCGGACTTGATGAGCTGGATAAAAAGATACTGAAAATCATCATTGATCACTACCAGGGCGGACCTGTGGGGATCAATACGATATCGGTAGCAGTCGGCGAGGAGCCCTCAACCATTGAGGATGTCGTCGAGCCCTATCTCATCGGGATTGGATTTTTAAAAAGAACTCCCAGGGGGCGCATGGCGACCCAACTGGCTTACAGACATTTAGGAAAATTTTAAAAAAAAAAAAAAGATGA
>SLFE01000062.1 GCA_007124415.1 Waddliaceae bacterium
CTCGTATTTTTTTTTTTTTTTATCCGGTCAATATGAGAAAGAGTTTCGATGGTTTATGCGCTATTGTAGAGCAATACTTGGAAGAACCAACATCAGGAGCCTTCTTTGTTTTTCTCAATCGTCAGCGTAATAAAATGAAAGTGCTCTATTGGGATAATGACGGTCTTGCGATCTGGTATAAGCGCCTTGAAAAAGGGCGCTTTCCCCTTAAAGCTTCCGGAAAAATTACCATGAACAGAAGAGACTTTTTCATGCTGCTCGAAGGCATTATTCCAAACGTATTGGCGCCCGATTTTTTCTCGAAAAATCGTGATTTTTCTTTTTTTAGAGAGCGTTTTTTGGTAAAATATGAGCTATGATGGCAACACAAAATACTTCTACAGAACAACTTCAGAAAGAAAATACCGAACTTAGAAACGAGATCAATCACCTCAAAGAACAGCTTGAATGGTTCAAGCGTCAGATATTTGGCAAACGCTCTGAAAAGATCATTCCCCGTAATGAAAACCAACTGGAATTTGACGGTTTTGGAAATCTTCAAAAAGAAGAAAAAGAAGAGAAGAAAACAGTCTCATCTCATGCAAGACGAAAGCCAAAAAGAGACGGCGAAGATAAAATCACCTTGCCTGCCGATTTACCTGTCGAAGAAAAGGTCCTTGATATTCTCGAAGAGGAGAAAGTGTGTCCTGAAACGGGAGAACCTCTTGTCAAAATCGGGGAAGAAGTTACGCATAAACTCGCTTGTAAACCCGGAAGCTATTTTCTGAAAAAGTTTATTCGGCCTAAGTACGCATTGCCCGACCGCTCCGAAAATGGGGTTTCGATAGCACAGCTTCCAGACTCATTGCTCACTCGTTGCTTTGCGGATGAAAGCCTTCTGGCGGATATTGCGGTTAAAAAATACGCTGATCATTTACCTCTGTATCGGCAAAGTGAAATGCTTGCGAGAGATGGAATCACGATAAGGCGTCAAGATCTTAGCAATTGGATTATAAGGGCTGGATTGGCTTTAAAACCTTTGCACGCATTGATAAAAAGTAAAATTTTTGAAAGCGGAAATGCTTATACCGACGAAACTCCCGTCAAGATGCTAGCTCCCGGGAAGGGAAAGACTAAAGACGGTTATGCATGGGTGCTTGTTGGAGGAAAAGCTCAAGACCCTCCTTATCGTTATTATCAATTTTACGAAAATCGCAGACACTGCAATGCAGAAGAACTTTTAAAAGGCTACAGCGATGTTCTTCATTCTGATAAATACGGTGCATATGTAAAGCTTGCAAACGATAAAAAGATTATTTGGTGCCCCTGTTGGAGCCATATTCGTCGAAAGTTTTTCGAAGTTGAAAGCGGTGATATAAAATTTAGGGACTGGTGCCTTCGTAAAATTAAGTATCTTTTTAAATTTGAAAGGATCGCTTGGTCTAGAAGTCCTGAAGAACGTTTGAGAATACGACAAGAAATAGAAACACCGATTATTGATGAAATGATCGAAAAAATAAAAGAGAAAATGGGTGATCCTAAAACACTTCCGAAATCCAAGCTGAAGCAAGCAATCAATTATTTCTGTGGACTCATTCCCTATATGAAAAATTACACTTTTTATCCGTATGCCAGGCTTGACAATAACGTCAGTGAAAGAGCTATTCGTCCTCTGGCGATTGGGCGGAAGAATTGGCTTTTTATCGGCAATAGCGACAGCGGAGAAGCTTCTGCTATCTTATATTCTCTCATACAAACCTGCCGAATTCTTGGGATTAACCCTCGTCAATATCTCGAAGATGTCATGCGACGAATAATGGATCATTCTGCTAACAAGTTGGATGAACTCCTTCCTGATCAATGGGCCTACGCTAAAGGTCTCTTAAGGTCTTGAATTACTTCCAAGATGGGGCTATTTGACGCTTACCATCTAATTGTCGCTGCTCAGTAATCAGCCATAACTAATTTTTCAATAGAGTTGTGGCTGGATATAGTCACCTCTTATGCAGCCATAACTTTTAACTAAGAAATCGCTCCCACTCATCTGACCTTGCCCCCTTGTATGGCACACCTGGTTTAAGAAATTTTCAATTTGTCCTAGAATTTAGCACTTTTTTGGGTTAAGTGCTGTTTTTGGAAAATTGCTCTGTTTACCGTTAATTGACTTATTTCCGTATTTACGGTATTATAATATTAATACTAGGGGGCAATCATGCGCAAAGATACTGTAAGGCTAACATTTGACTTCCCAGAAAATCTTCATACTTATTTGAAAATGTCTGCAGCAAAAAGGGGTGTCAGTATGCGTGAATATATCGTGGAATCATTGATAGACAAGATGGAACATGAAGATAAGATTGATTTAGATCCAGAGACCTTCCGAAAAGAACTGACTAAAATGAAAAAGAAAGACTCTAAATTGATGAAAGATTTGTCTGATAGATGACTACGAAATTCCTCAAAATCGATCAGGTTATAGAAATCCATGACACATTCCTTGAAGTCTATGATGGATTAGCAGGAATTCGCGATCATGGACTCCTTGCTTCAGCTGTGGAAATGCCACAAGTGGTTATATTTGGTGAAGAAGTTCAGCACTGATGTTTCTTAGAGTCAACGGATTTGATCCAAAATATGAGAATAATGATTTTATTCAACAACTTTTTTCAAAAATGTTCTGAATAAGAATCGAAATGAAGGAAAACATATCACTTCTTCAGCATTTCTACAGAGTCTTTCTCGTTTAATTTATCTACCAAAATCTTTGACAAGTCCTTCATAAACTTTTCAAGAACCGGCTTGTCAAGGTCTGGACAAGTCAAAATAAACTCCAGTGAAAATTTGCTGAATGCTAAATATCTAAAAAATCCCTGATTTACCAGCCACGAAAAAAATATAAACCAACCGCCAAAGAAATGCATAAAACATAATGAGCCAAAGGAAAACGCCATTAAAAAAAAAAAAAAAATCGTTTGAAAAATCAAGGAAAACAAGAAAAAACCTTTGGTCTTTCTAATATCTACTCCGGAAAGAATAATGGGATCCGTTCCGGAAAATAACACTAAATAGAAACAAATATCGCAGTATAAGGAAGTTAAAACCAGAATAGCGGCTAAGAATACTCCGAGATTTTCACTCAGAGCTCCCATGAAAAATGCTAAAACAGGAACTAATGGATAGAAAATGAGATATATAGGTCTTTTGAGAAATATCCATATTGTTGGCATCGGTTTTATTGTCCTATCGATGTATATGTACTGTTAAACATTTATATATATTTCTGACATTTAACTTGCAATGCTTATCTTAATTTTTGTGATGGGTAATTTTCCCGGAAGTTTCACAAAGGCCTGATTTGCGACAAGCGATTGAACCTCGGTTGCCGATACAGTTTGTTCTTTCTTTTTCTGGTAGGAGAGATTTACGCCATCTCTTATATCATTTGCTCCAAACGAAATGCCTTCTTGACACTCACCTATTTCTCTTTGCCCAAAGATCCTTGAGATTCTCTCAGCGGTTTCCGCATCGTATTCAGCAAAAACAACTTTAGTCGCGCAGTTGCCGACTAAAATCTTTGATCCCTCACGACCGTATATGGCTTCTATTTGAGCCGGGCTTTGGAAGGCCAGAACCGCACAGGCGCCATACTTTCTGCCTTCAGTTAACAGGGTCTCAAGCCTTTTCACCCTGTTCAAGGTCGGTAGCTCATCCAAAAAGAACCACACCTTTCGCTTTCTCGAAGGCGGAAGCTCTAAAACACCTTTAACAGCAATCGATATCCAAGCAGATAGAAGGGGGGCTATTGCGGCCCTTTCCGAGGGATTGCACGAAATGAAAAGCCAGGAATCGCCTGGCTGCTCCACCCAATTCCGGATGGAAAATGAATTTTCCGCATCGCCGATGTGCTCAAGGCATTCAACAAACGAGGAGGCTACAGATCTAACAGAGGCAGCCGTTTTCTCACTCCCCTTGTCCAAATGGGATGCGGCCTTTGTCCCTTCTACGAACTCACAAAGAGAGTACATGGGTTCAAACAGCAGCCACCTAACGACATCGGATACTCTCGGAGTCTTTTCCAGTTTTTGTAGAAGGGAACTTAAAACGGATCTTGCGGCAGTTCTCCAGTAATTTTCGTTTTCGTTGTAGCTGGTTGGAATCAAGCTTTCAGCAAGGTCGTCATAATCAAATTTATCCCGGCACTCGGCCCAAGGGCTCCACTCGACTCCCCTTTTATCAAAGGGATTCAAAATAACATCCTTTCCTTCCCTGTAGTATCTTTCGACAAAAGCTCCGGTAGTGTCCACGACAATGTTTTTAGCTCCCGATTTTCTCACATTTTTAAGCATATGATGAAGGCAATTCGTCTTTCCGGACCCTGTTCCTCCGGTTATCAACATGTGAGTCGTTTCACTATCCTTTAGAAGAGGGAGTCTGCCTATTTTTATCGATGAGGATTTTCGGGATATTTTAAGCCAAAGTGTTAATAAAAAGGGGTTTATAATTCTTTTTCCCGATATATGTTTTCTTCTTTTTGATGCGGTTCCTCTAAAAAGGAAATACCCAACAAATCCCATAACGCTGACTGCAAACACCTTAATACCGAAAGTGAGAGTTTCAGCCCCCTTTTCCCATAAAAGCGATACTTTCGGAGCCGATACTTGCAAAATCCTTTTCACGGGGAGAAGAACGTCTTCTCCTCCATACCTTTGGTTGGTGACATGGTACCAAGATGATGTGCTGATAGACGTTTTTTCGATTCCAAAAAGAGATAAGCACTTGGCCTTTAAGTAGTACCAGAGTGATAAAATAAGATCGTAATGGTCTTTGAGGAGCTTATACGACACTGCGAGGAAGGCAACCAGGAATGAAAAAATGAATACAATCTTCAAAAGCTGCCTGAGCATTCTCACTCTGTGAGCCCAGGTTTGCCCCCCTTCAGAAATGACGTTTAAAAAATTTA
>SLFE01000194.1 GCA_007124415.1 Waddliaceae bacterium
CATACTCCCTTATGGCGAAGACAACTCGCCGCTTCAAGGCATCGCTCCGGAAGACTTGGGAATCATTCCCGGCGCCCCCGCCTACCCGGAACAAATTCTCGAGGCCGAAAGCCGGCTGCTTCAAATCCTTGGTTGGAGCGGCTATCCTCTGGCGAGGATAAGAGAACGGGAGGTGATTGCCGATGAAGAGGATAAAACCATCTCTGTCACCCTCCTTGTGGATACTGGCCTCCCTGTTGTCTTCGGCCCTACAACCATCACCGGCCTGACAGGGGTCAATCCCCTCTTTATCTGCAGAAAGATCCTCTGGTACCGCGGCTTGCCGTTCAACCCCTTTTATTTGGAAAAAACCCAGCAGGATATTGAAGAATCAGGGCTTTTTGCCTCGGTCACCATCTCTATGGCGGAAGAATTGAACGAATACGGAGAACTTCCCATAGCCATCGACCTCATCGAAAGCAAACACCGGACAATCGCCCTCGGTGCCAGCTACACAACGCAGCTCGGGCCCGGTATCCTGGCCGAATGGGAACTTCGGAATATGAGAGGTCTTGGAGAAAGGTTCGGAGTTTCAGCAGACATCTGGAAAATCAGGCAGAGAGGCGCGGTGATGTACCGGCAGCCCGACTTCCGCATCATAGGCCAGGACATTCTATGGATCGGCGAGTTCGAACATGAGAAAACACCCGGTTACACCGAAACCTTTTTCAGCATTACCAATCTCGTGGAATGGCAGGTCAACCTCCGCACAAACTTATCATACGGCCTCCAGTTCAAAGGCCTTGATTCTGACAATTCAGACAACGACGGCATATTCAGCCTGTTGAAAGCCCCTGTCCATTTGAGATGGAGCAACGCCAACAATCTGATGGACCCGACAAGGGGCATGTCGCTGAACATCAAGCTGGTTCCCACATGGAGCCTCCTGAGAACCGACTTTATCTACTACATTCAGACCCTCGTCGCAACCTTTTATTACACATTCGACAAACATGAAAGGTGGACCGTCGCATCAAAAGTGGACCTTGGAACTATATTCGGAGCAAAAAATAGAACCATTCCACCGCCGGAAAGATTTTACGCTGGAAACGAGCACACGCTTAGAGGCTACGATTACATGACAGTCAGCCCCCTTGACAATGAAGGCAAGCCCTTGGGGGGGCGCTCGCTCTTGGTCTACTCGCTTGAGCTCAGATCGCGCCTTGGTGAAAAAGTCGGATGGGTGGCATTCTATGAAGTGGGGAATGTCTACACCACGATTGTCCCGAATCTCGACCACAAGCAATTGCAGTCTGTCGGTTTCGGACTTCGCTACCAAACACCTGTCGGGCCGCTTAGGGCCGATGTGGCCGTCCCCCTCGACAGAAGACAAAGGAACGACGGCTCCTACATAGACAACCCTTATGAATTGTATTTCAGCATAGGGCAGGCATTTTGATCATGATCAAAGCAAGCTTAAAACTCCTCCGTTCCGCCTTCACCGGTCTTGTTCTATTTGTCGTTTTATCATTCGTATTGTTTCAAATAGAGCCTGTAAGGCAAACCCTGTCCAAAGCCGTCTTGGACACAGTCGAGTATAAAACCGGCTGGAAAATCGAGGTTGAACGATGCGAGAGCGCCCTTCCCCTTCGGCTCTCAATCAACGGACTGAATATTTCCCAATACGGCAAACCCTTTCTAAGCATCGACCGTTTAAGAGCAAACATAGCCCCTGCGGGCATTCTTCACGGATCCCTGATCTTTTCCTTTTTAGAACTCGACGGCCTGACGACCTTCAACCAGGCCTCTCAACCGCCCGATGCAGGCAGTTCATTGATCCTTCCCTTTAGAAAAATTGCCGTCAGAAAGCTTTTCCTGAAGCACATCAATCTCCACGGATGCCCTGAAGAAGCTCGGCACCTCGACATAACAGGGTCTGTTAATTTTTTCACTCTGAGGGGTTATGTTTCAGCGAAACTCGGGATCAAACATGAACACCTTTCCACCTCTGCGCTGCCCCTCTCTTTTTCTTTAAAAAAAAGAAAGCAAGGGTTCGACTGGATTGCCGGCATCGATGAAACCGCGGAGGGCTTGATACACGAGCTCTGCAATATCAAAATCCCCGTCCCCCTGAAACTGACCGCTTCGGGAAACAGCGAAGCTGCTCTCGGAGAATTTCAATTGCAAACAGATCTAAGCCGGATCAATAAGACGCCCGCAGATGGGATCGGCAACCATATTCTGCTCAAAGGCATTTGCGCAATCGCCGAGGACGGTGCAGTAAAGATCAGTGAATTGACCGGTCATTCTCTAGACACCCCCCTGTCATTTTCCGGCGGCATTACCTATGAACCGGAGAAAGAATTTATCGACGGTAAAATCAACCTGTCCCCTTTTACAATCTCCGACTACGGAGAGGTAGCAGCCTCGCTTACGGTTCGCGGTTCCAAAGACTCCCCCGCCGCAACCTTAAACTGTTTCAGCCCGGAAATCACGATCGGCGGCCACTCCATTGCTCAATTCCACTCTCAAGCCGTATTTTCGCTTCATGAAAATCTTTGGAACGGAGAATGGATCGCCAAAGGAAATTATGAAAACCTACCCCTGACCCTCACCTGCAGTACAACTTTCAATCAAGATAAACATGTTGAAATTTCGAAATTGGCGGCCACCTGCCCTTCCGGCTCTCTTCATGGAAGTCTGAATTTCGATCCCGAAAACCGGCAGCTTACGGGACAATTAGACGGCAGCCTGCAGAGTCTGGAAAGAATCGGAAAAGGCGTTCGGATGCCTCTGGAAGGATCCCTCGGACTCCATGTTAAACTGAAGCAGGATGTTCTCAAAATCTCGGCGCAGGGAAACGACATCGCTTTTAATTCAATCAAGAGCGAAAAATTTTCATTAGAGGGAAATATCAAGCATATTTGGGACGACTATCAAGCGGAGTTCTCGATTAACGCTTACCAACTCTTTTGGAAAGACACAAAATGGGAAGAGTTCTCGTTCGGAACGGCCGTCACAAAATGCAAGAACACATGGCCTTTCTCCTTGACGGCAAGAGGAGATAAAGAAAGCGGCAGCGAACTCAACGCCTCGGGCAAATGGCACCTGGAAAACAAGGACTTTTTTGTTCATTTAGGGGTCGCTTCAGGACATGTTTTTGATGTGCCGTACTCTTTGAACTCGCCGGCCAATATCTACGCCCTTCATGATGAAATCCGCACCTCCGTCATCACCTTTTCTCTCGGAGAGGGAGAGATAAGGATCGAGGCCAAAGTCCTTCCCGATGATATCAATTGCCTGATCGACATGAAAGACCTTCCCACCTCGCTTTGCAATCATCTCCTTCCGGATCCTTTGGGCATGAACGGCAAAGTCTCCTGCTTTCTGCGTCTTGCCGGCCCGCCTGAAGACATTCAGGGCTCCATTGCCTTAAAAGGAAAAGACCTGCAGCTCTATGATGAATTTTTCGCTAAGCTCCCAATCTGCGAGGCAAAGGCCGAAGCTGTCTTGAGCGACAACGTCCTCACTTTCGAGGGCGAACTCTACGACTCGCCCAACCCGGTTTTTTGCAGTGGAAAACTACCTATCGCCCTCTCCCTTTACCCTTTCAAGGTTGAACTGCCTTCCCGCCAGCGTATGCACACCCAATTAAAGGCCTCGGGAGAAATCGCCCCATACCTTGAGCTCTTTGTCACCGACACCACCAACGTCCAGGGCCTGCTCGACCTGGAGGTGGTAATCGGGGGAACCCCCGATCATCCTATAGTCGAGGGCTCCGCAAGCATAAAAGACGGAACTTATGAAAGCCTCAATACCGGAGCTGTTTTAAACAATATCGAGATGTCCCTTATCGGAAACGACAAAAAACTCATCCTGGAAAATTTTACCGGCTTTGACGGGTTGGGAGGCAAGGTTACCGCGGCAGGAAACATCCTCCTCGGCACCGGCACCCCTTTTGCGCTCGATGTCGAAATAGACAAGGCCACTTTGATGCGGCTCGATTACGCCTCCATGACCATGAGCGGCAATGTCAAATTCACAGGAGACAGCAGCCGAGGCAAAATCGAAGGGGACCTGCTTGTAGACAACGCTTTGCTAGAAATCCCCGAGCAAGTCCCCATTCAAATGAAAACAGTCGATGTCACCTATATCAACGACCAAGTCAAAGAAAACCCCTTTACCAAAGAAAAGAAAAAGCAGCCCTGGCCAATTGAGCTGGATTTGAATTTCGATGTCCCCTCCAGCGCCTTTGTCACCGGAAAGAACCTCAAGTCCGAGTGGAAAGGGGGCTTCACATTTACCGGTACGACCCTCGATCCCCTTATGCACGGAACTCTCCAGATCATCAAAGGAGAATACACTTTCAACAATGAAAGCTTTGTCAGCACTCAAGGATCTGTTCATTTGGCAGGCAGCTCCGGAAGCAAGTCCTCCCTCTACGTCATCGGCGAACGTCAAATCGACAACATCAAGATCCAGGCCATTCTCAAAGGAGACATAGCCGACCCCACTCTCACCTTCAGATCCAATCCCCCCATGTCCCAAAAAGAAATCCTCGCCTGGATTCTCTTTGAACACGGCATAGACGAAATTACCCCCTTCCAGGTCGCCAAACTCTCGCAATCGGTCCTGAATTTGTCAGGCGGGCCCGAAAACCCCGACATCCTCACCCGCCTGAGAAATAAAATGGGGCTCGACCTGATCGACATCAGCGGCACCGATACCGGAGGGCTCAACGAACTCTCCCTCCGCCTCGGCAAATACATATCCCAGGGCATCTATGTCTCGCTCAATAAAAGCATCAATGCCGAAGCCAACCAGGTGGCCATAGAGGCCAACCTTTCCCGCCATTTCAAGGTCCAGGCCGAGATCGGCGACAACGCCGAAGGGAAGATGAGCCTAAAATGGGCTCGAGATTATTAATTCAAAGA
>SLFE01000041.1 GCA_007124415.1 Waddliaceae bacterium
CTATAAGAACCGCTGTCACGTTACCGCAGGCAGGCATTGCGGGAAGTGGCGCGTCCGATCTGTCGGCCAGTTTGGTATCCGTCTCCGTTACAATTCCCAGGGCGACAATACAGGCAACTGGGGCAGCGGAATTAGGGGCTTCGCCTTTATCCGTTGCGGTAACTATTCCGCAGGCGTCCACTTTTGGCAGCGGAGCAACCAGTCTGTCTGCTGACCCTATCGCTGTATCAATGACGCTGCTACAGGGCGCGGTTGCACTCGTCATCATTGCTCCCGACTTCATCCAACATCTCGACGCCACCATCACCCGGACCCAGGACGGCGCGGTAACCATCACACGGCTGTCTGCTGAGGATGCTGCGATAGTGCGGTCCCTGGCGGATGACGCGCACCTGATGCGGGAGACAGACGCCGATGCCACCATCACCCGCGAGCACGAAGAGGAGGTAAGCTTACGATCATGACAACACCATCTATCCGCGTGGATGATGTCGGGACGCTAATCCGGCGGACCATCAAAGACAATGGCAATGTGGTGGATGTATCAGGCGCCACTGTCACTCTCATCATCTTGCGTCCCGACAAGACCAAGGTGACGCGGGATATGAGCTTCGTCACCGACGGCACCGATGGAAAAATGGAGTACAAGGTCACGGCGGAGGACAATCTCTGGACCATGGAGGGAATCTACCTCTCCCAGTGCATTGTCCAGTGGGGTTCGGACAATTTCGCCACAGGGGAAACCGCGTGGCGTGTAGGCAGGAGGAGGATGATAGAATGAATGGAGACGATCTAGTAACTCTGATCCAGAACATGGCGGTATTCGTGTCGGTCATCTTCGTCGTGGTGGAGTTCATCAAGAAAGTGGTGAGGGCCATGACGGACGCAGTCCCGGGGTGGGCATTCTTCCTGCTATCCGCATCTCTGGGGGTAGCACTGGCATATGGATGGACACTGAAGATTCTCCCCGATCCGGGGATTGTGGAATTCAATCATCTCAACACCGTGCTGACAGGGCTAATCATGGGAGGCGCTGCATCCGGGCTGTTTAGCGGGATGGATTCGATCTTCCCGGACTTGAATCTGTGATAGCATGAAGGGAGAGCACCGCCACGGTACTCTCCCTTCCCAGCGGACGTGCCATCGAGGGCGTCCGCTTATATTCGGAGGTGTCCAGTTGTGATAGATTTGATTTGCGGGGTCGATCCCGGAGGAACGACGGGTCTCATCCTATGTAGTCCGAGGGGGGAGATCTTAGACTCCTCCGAGGCGAGTAGAATCCCGGAGGTTGCTGGTCAGATTCGGGAGTGGTCCCCCGACGTGTTGGTGGTGGAGAACTTCATCCCCAACCGTAAGGTGGACAATACCGCATTGAAGGTAATAGGTGCGGTGGAGCTCCTGTCGGAAGACATGGATATCCCCATGCATCTGCAGAGTCCCTCGGTTCTGGCCAGATTCAAGACCAAGGATGCTGGGGGGAGTCCCCACATTAACTCTGCATTGTCGCACGTTAGACATTGGATATTCAGGGAGGTCAACCGTGGCAATATCCGTCCGACCATCGGTGGGAGAGAATCTAAGACTCAGTAGAGGCAGGATGATACTGTCAGATGTCGATCGTGAGAGGCGCGAACGTCTCCCGATGTATGTTGATTCCCACTGGTCGCATGATAAGAACCACGCGTCCCTCCCCCTGTGCGGGGATATGTACCGTAGAGTGATTCGAGATTTCGACGTCCTGTGGGTGGACCCCGACCTGCTGAAGCGATTCCGGGAGATCTCCCGGAAGCAGGGGAAAGTCCTAGAACTAGCAAAAGAGAAGGATGCTCCGGGAGATCCCCGGTTGTACCCTCACCAGAGAGTGGGGGTTTCTTGGTTAAGGGAAGCCAACCGGGGGATTCTGGCGGATGATCAGGGGATTGGCAAGACGGTTCAATCTCTATCCGCGGCGGATGCGGAGTGGAACAAGGTACTGATCGTCTGCAGTCACTCCAAGATGCACGAGTGGGCGGACGAGATAGAGGTGTGGACGGGGCTCACTCCCGTGGTTCTGGAGGGGGATGAGGACTCCCGATTGGAGATCTTCGAATCCGTCCGGACCAGTGAGGAACGTGTGGCTCTAGTCATTGGGCATAGTCACACCCGGATGCATCCCGCGGAGATAGAGAGACTCCAACTGGATGGAACCATATACGACGAGGCGCACATCCTCCGCAATCGTAAGACTGGGGCATTCAAAGCGGCGAGAGCCCTATCTCGGGTATCCGGAGGTATGTACCTGTTGACTGCCACTCCCTCGGTGAATGAACCTTCGGATATATGGTCCCTCCTCTATCTGGTGGATCGAAGCAGATTCTCCTCGTACTGGTCCTTCGTGTTCCGATTCTGCGAGTGGGAGGAACACAACTTCGGATTCGATATCGGAGGGGTTGAGTCTCCTGAGGAGCAGGAGGCATTGGACAGGATACTGAAGGTCTACATGCTCCGCAGGGTCAAGGGGATCGACGTCGACGGATTCCCCGAGCGAGTGCACCGTAAGCGGATGCTGAAGATGTCCCCCGAACACCGCAATCTGTACCGGGAGGACCTCCACAACCTCCTAAGGAAGTGGGGACTCCCCGACGATACGGAGATATTCAATCCTCTGGAGAAGATCACCCGGAACCGGCAATTGGCCACAGAACCTCGCGTCCTCTACCCCGAGTATGAGGGATCCAGCAAGCGGGAGGCCGTGCTGGAGGAGATGGAATCCAGCGATACCCCCATGCTGGTATTCTCCAAGTTCAGTCGCATAGTCCGGGCGATGTCCCAATGGTTGGAGGACAACGGATATCGGTCCGAAATCCTGACGGGGGACATTCCTCCGGGCAAGAGATCGGACATAGTCGGTAGATTCCAATCCGGGGAGATAGATGCTCTGTGCTTGACCTACGGAGTAGGGGGAGAAGGACTCAACCTCACCCGGGCGGCGAAGATAGTTTTCTGTGATCTGGAGTGGCACTCCGCGGGGATGAGACAGGCGCAGGAGAGGATTCACCGGTACGGGCAGACTGCGGATAAGATTGAGGTGGTCACCCTGCTGTCCGAGGATACCGTGGATGAATATATGTGGGATATAATCCAGAGGAAGCGGGAGTTGTCGATCGAGGAGTTACTGTCGAAGATGTTGGAAGCGCACCGGGAAGGGTGTGGTATTCGTGGTCAGGCAACGGACGATGAGTGCGAGCCAGCTAGGGTCACTGGAATGTAGGTTACTGTGGTACTGGTCGTATCCGATGGGGTACAAACCCATAAGGAAGAACATCAACCTAGAATTGGGATCGGGGATCCACATAGCGCTGGACGAATACTATGGATCCGGCAAGGACCCCGTCTCCGTGTTCAGTGACTGGGCGGACGATCGGGTCAAGGCGATCGGTTCGGAGTGGGAGGACGACCAGAATAATCTACTGGAAGCAAAAGATCTAGGAATAGCAATGCTCGAGGGGTATCTGGCGGAGTACGAGGGGGAGGATCGGTTTGACGTCCTCGCCACGGAGCACACCCTCAAACGTCCCATCCCAACTCCAGAGGGTAATCCCAGCAAGTGTCTCATGGTGGCCAGATTGGACGGACTAGTCCGAGATTGGGACACCGGCAAGCTATTCGCCATGGAACACAAGACCTACAAGCGACTCAACGAGTCGTGGTTGGACCTAGATCACCAGATGACCATTCAAGTCTGGCTAGGACAATATCTGGCCAAGACTCTGGGGATCGAGGAGGAAGTCGCGGGGGTGCTCTACAACGGATTACGGAAGCAGAAACCGGGTCCGCGAGTCTCCGTTCCCCTGTTCATGAGGCAGAAGGTGTACCGCAATGCCAATCAGATCGACGTCGCACTGACCAGAGCATATTGGAAGTATCGCGAGACCAATCGGGACATGGCTATATTCCCCGAGCCGAACCCGGTCAGGTGTGGATGGTGCGACTTCCGGGAACCGTGCACGGAACTCCAAATGGGCGGGGACTATGAATTCCTGCTTGGGGAATTCTTCACCAAGAGAGAAAGGTGAGGGGTTTCCTTCACGGGTGTTCAGTGTTAATCTGTTGGACGAGAGGGCGACCCCCGAGGTCGTCCATCGGGAAGGGAGAGATTGTCATGACGATTAAGATCATCAAACCCTCGGCGACCACCCACCTGAACATGCTGTTCTACGGACTCACCAATGCGGGTAAGACCCACCTATGCGGGACTATCGCGGAGGTGGAGGAAGCTACCCCGGCGCTCCTGCTGGATATCGAGGGAGGAACCCTCACCCTATCCAGCATGATATCCGACGACTCCGGGTTAGATGTCACACGACCCCGCAGGTGGTCGGAGATTCAGGAGATCTATGACTACTTTCGCCACGAGAACGACCGCTATAAGTGCATACTGGTAGACTCCGTCACCGAGGTCCAGAGGATGCTCAGCATGGGCAACATCATGGAGGAACTGTCTGGAGATGCCGCCTACGAAGATCTGGGACGTGCCATTGCTCCGGAACGTCGAGATTGGCTGAGGTCCTCGGAGCAGATGCGTAAGTTCTTCCGTGCATTCCGAGATCTCGCGTACCACCCAGATGAGGAGAAACGGGTCCACGTCGTGATCACCGCACTGGAGAAGATGGATGAGAAGAAGGGTCTCGTATGTCCACAGCTACCGGGGCAGTTGGGAGTGGAGGCCGGATCCTTCGTAGATATCCTAGGCCGACTCAGTCAGGTTCGTGTGGAGAATGAGGACGGGGAGATCGAGGAGCGTCGCCACCTGCTAACGGATGACCACACCGACGACGTGGGTACCCGGTATCTGGCCAAGAATCGGGGCAACAAGTTGGGTAGGGGCATCTGGAACCCCACCATGTCGAAGATCATCGGAGCGTGGTCCGAATGAGCAGACCCCGCGTGCTGATCATCGGAGCGGGTCCCGCAGGCATGTTCGCGGCAGATGCTCTGGCGGGGGATGCCGAGGTCACCGTGATTGAACAGGGGAGGCAGATTGACTCCCGACGATGTCCCCCGGGTCCTAGGTGCGAATGCGACCCCTGTTCCATACTGGAAGGAACCGGGGGAGCCGGGGGGTTATCCGACGGGAAGATCACCCTGTCCCTAGGTAGAGGTACCCAGAAGGAGAGCATATTCTCCCCGGAGGATCAGAGGCACCTAGATCGGATCGATCAAACCGTGGTGAAATTCGCGGGGTTGGGAGTCTGGTACGAACCCGTCGAGAATAGTCCCTACACCGAGAAATTCCGCGAGGTGGGGCTGGAGTTTGATAGTTACCCTCTCCGCCACGTAGGGTCCGATGGCATCCAGAGATATGTGAAGGGTCATCGGGAAGATCTGATCCGTCGAGGCGTGTTCATCCGCGAGGAGGAGGTCGTCCAAGGGCTGGAGAGGGATCCCCAAGGTCCGATCGTGGCGTGGGTGTGGAAGAGAGATCAACTGTTCACCGTAACCGAGGAATACGACTACGTCGTGATAGCCGTGGGGCTAGCCGGGACGGGATGGACCGAGAGTGTGCTGGAGGGATTATCCGTCGATACCATGCCGGGACCTGCTGGTTTCGGGATGAGACTGGAGGCACCCGCGGAGGTACTGGCTCCCCTGTTCGAGACATTCTATGACTTCAAGATCGAGAGAGACTACCCTCCCATCGGTAGTATCCGTTCCTTCTGCTGTAACCAGAGGGGAGAGGTCGTGAACGAGAATCATCGGGACATTGGAATTCGCAATGTCAACGGTCACTCCTACCTAGACCCCCGGCGACGGACGGAATTCTCGAACTTCGCCATGATCATGAAGGTAGGCACCGATCTCTCCCAGTGGGAAGGTTGGACGGGGATGACCCCGCAGGAATACGTGCGGAAGTTGGCTAGGAGCATCAACGTCCGGGCGGGAGGAACCGCGATCCAATCGATATCCAGTTTCATGGACTACTGGGCGGACACAGCGGCAAGCGGGGGATACACAAACCCAAAGGCAACACCACACAATATAAGCAAGGACCTTCCGGAGGACATCCGGGACGCCTATCAGGACTACCTGTATCGGTTGACGAAGGTCCTACCCGATCTGGAGGAGCACGGCAACATCTATGCTCCGGAGATCAAGTACTACGCTAGGAAGGCCCCTGTTGAGCGAGGCGCGTGGTCCCTTCCGCACGGACCTAACGACCGGATTTACATCACGGGTCACGCCACAGGTTACTTCGACTCCTACACCGCATCCGGTATCACCGGAATACAGGCGGCGGAGGACATCATCCGAAGGGAAAGGGAGAGATAATCATGGTGAGATTGAGACTGGACCTGAATGACATCGCAGACGCACCCGAGAGCATACCTCCGGGGAAATATCTGGCGAAGGTGGAGGAGATTGTCGAGGAGGAGAGTCAGTCCGGGAAGCCCAAGTTAGTCTGGGAGTGGGAAATCCTCGAGGGCGAGAACAAGGGGCGGAAGATGCGCTCCCACACGTCCCTGCAGGAGCATGCACTGTTCGGTCTGAAGGACCACCTGACTGCATTCGGGATGGGCGGTAGTGTGGACTTCGACACCCGGGAACTGATCGGCAAGCGAGCCAACATCATCGTCGGCAAGAAGAGGATCAAGGACCGTGACACCGGCGAGCGAGTTGAGATCACTCAGGTCACCGACGTGAAACCTGCAGGTAAATCCGGCGGGAATCCCGTCAAGATATCTCGCGACGATGAAGACGGCGAGGGGGAGGACATCCCCTACTAGAGATCACCGACGCGAGGACCAGATGGGGGACTCCGGTCCCCCATCTCACGACTGAGGAGGCGACCAGTGAGATCTCGACGAAAACTGGAAACGACGGAATATAGGACCTACGGACCTCCGGGTACGGGTAAGACCACATGGGTGGTGGCGGAGGCATCTCGACACGCTGAACGGGTTGGTCCGGATCAGGTATCCATTTGTTCCTTGACCAACTCCGCGGTATCCGAGGTGGTGGATCGGAAAATCCCTCTGGACCCCGATAACATCACCACTCTCCACGCGAGGTGCAAGAGGGCTCTGGGAGCACCAGCACCCGCAGAATCTCGTGTGGATGAATTTATCCGAGATGTACCCGAAGGTAGTAAAGGTCTCCCCAAGGTCCGAATGAAGTTGAAGGAGGCGGAAGACGAGGAGGACGACTCCCCACTGGCGGAGTCGGTTATGGTGGGTAATGGAATCTCCCTCTACGAGAGATCCCAGATCTTAAGGCAGAGGATGACCCCACAGTCTGAGTGGCCGTCAGAGGTCAAGAGGTGGCACACCCTCTGGCAGGATTGGTGCAATCAGATGGGGATATCCGACTTCACCGGATGGTTGGAGGATGCCGTGGAGGTACGTCCACTACCCTCCCAACAGGTGATCTACGTGGATGAGGCGCAGGACCATACTCCCCTACAACTGGAGGTCATCCGCAGATGGAATTGCAGAGCACGAGTCCTCGTCGGGGATGACGATCAGAATCTGTACGAGTGGTCCGGGGCTGTCCCCAAGGAATTCTTCCATCCCCCACTTCCGGAGGGAAGGGAGACTGTCCTGAACCAATCCTACCGAGTCCCCATAACCGTGAGGAGACTCGCGAATCACTGGATCCGAGGGGTGTCGTCCCGGAAGGAGAAGACCTACCTACCCACACCCACCGAAGGTCTCGTTAGTTCTGTGGACTTCTCCATGGAAGACATGCACATGGGGATCCTCCCTCCCGCAATGGACTTCTCCGACGGCAGGGTCCACATGATCATCACGACCTGCGCATACATGTTGTCCCCCATCCTAGACCTGCTGGAGGCCGAGGGGATTCACTATCACAATCCGTTCCGACCCTCGGCGCGTATGTGGAATCCGCTGGGATCGGTCAGCAAGACCCTAGACGCATACCTGATACCCTCGGAGAAGGGAAGAAGATGGTTGGGGGAGGAGGCGCACAGGTGGGCTAAGATTCTACAGGCGCACGACGTGTTCCTCCCGGGCAAACGCAAGGCATTCCTCGAATACTGCGAGGATTATCCACGCGAGGAGGTCCCTCCGGAGGTGCTCCGGAAGCATATGCTCGAGGGGCAGATGCGGAGGGCTATATCGGGAGATCTGGGACTGTTGAAGGACTACCGGAAGATGGGAGTACCGGGCAGGTGGAAGGACGGACTGTCCCTGTACTCCAACTCCTCCGGTAATCGATCTCCGTCCGTGATAGTGGGGACCATCCACAGTGTAAAGGGCGGCGAGGCGGACGTAGTCCACCTATTCCCGGACCTATCACCCATGGCATTCAGGGAATATAAGGACGGCGGAATAGACAGGGTCATCCGATTATTTTATGTGGGTATGACCAGATCGCGGGAGGAACTACATCTATACCGACCTTCCGGAGACTATGGCATCCCCATACTGTGAGGAGGAACTGACAGTGGAGGAGATGGAGAGAGTCCGAACTGCGGAGGAAGTGGCTGAGATACTCCGACTGAGTGTCTATACGGTCCACGAACTACTCCGAGACGGCAAACTGCCGGGATTCAAGATCAGGTCCCGCTGGAGAGTCAACGATGCGGACCTGAGGGAATTCATGAAGACCCATGGAAAGGGAGAGATAAATGATGGCTAGGGACCACAAACTCATCCTGCTGGCGGGGCTGTTCACCGCATCAATCGTCTGCGCTAACGTGCTCGCCAGCAAGCTATTCGAGGTAGGGGGATTCGTCATGACCGCGGGGATACTGGCGTTCCCCCTGACGTTTCTGGTGACCGACGTGATCAATGATGTCTGGGGACGTGCCACGGCGCAGACAGTCGTGTGGACGGGGTTGGCGGCAAATCTGCTGATGGTACTGATGTTCCGAGTGGGTATTATACTCCCTCCCGCTGGATTCTGGGGAGGACAGGGAGCATTCGAGTCCGTCCTAGGAGCCGTCCCGCGAATTGTGCTGGCCAGCATGGTGGCCTACCTGATCTCACAGAGTTGGGACGTCCACATCTTTGACGTGATCAAGCGCAGACTGCCGACGGGGTTGTGGTTGCGCAACAACCTGAGCACCATCTCCTCCCAGATCATCGATAGTGCGATATTCCTAGCTCTGGCGTTCGGGGGAATCATGCCGATCCCCGATCTGGTACAAATGTTCTTCGTCTATGTGGTCGTCAAGCTGGCCATAGCACTCTTAGATACCCCACTGGTGTACTTAGGGGTCTACTGGGTGAGGGGAGGGACCTTCGATGCGCGAGGCACAAGATTGGGTCATCCCCACGCCGAGATTCGGTGATCCCATGGAAGGTGTGAGGGTCCGATTTGAAGTTCCGTTCATGGCTATATGTCCCGTTCCGGACAAGCCGTACGCGGGGTCTCTCGAGGTCAGTTACTCCCCCCACGGGATGAAGGGGATAGTGGAGTGGGATGAGTTCGCTGAGTGGATCCGAGACAGGCGCGAGGAGGAGCACACCGCGGAATCCCTTGCGCTGTTGGTGTGGAATACGCTGGCGGAGCACCTGTGTGAGGGAGATCGGATGAGCATAAGGGGTACCGGGAAGATAAAGGTCATCGTCCGGGCGGATGTGGCGTTCCACTATCCGGTGGAGGTGACTGTGCAGTGATGGAGATCTTCGTGCGAACTTCCTTCGCGGGGATGCACAATTGGCCAGATGCTCCGGACCACAGGAGTTACCTCCGACACCCTCACCGTCACCTGTTCGAGGTGGAGGCCACGGCGGAGATAGATGAGGACCGCGGGATTGAATTTCACGACCTACTGGCGAAAGTCCGGAAGGTCATAGACATGCACATCGGAGAACCAATGGAAGATGATCCCAGCATCCGATTCCTAGGACCACTCAGTTGCGAACGGATAGGTCGACGGATCCTGAGGAAGGTCCCCGAGTTGAGCAAGATTAGCGTGTCCGAGGACGGGGAACTGGGAGCTAAGGTAGATCGGGAGGGATAGAGCATGGAAATGCCGGAGATAGTCTGTATCTGTGGATCCACCAAATTCAGGGACGTCTGGGAACGCGAGAGGTCCCGGTTGGAGAGGGAAGGTTACATCACCGTGGGGGTAGAGAGTTACCCCCACGCAGACGGAGAGGAACTGAGTCCCGACCTGAAGGTGACATTGGACGACCTCCATAAGCGGAAGATCGACCTAGCGGATTGGGTGTTCATCCTAAATCCCGGTGGGTACGTGGGCGAGAGCACCCGATCGGAAATTGAATATGCTCGGAGGGTGGGGACTCCCATCCGATTCCTCGAGGAGGACTCCGTCCGCGAGGAGGTGGCGGAATTCTCCCTGATGATGGAGGACAAACTGCGGGAGAACGACCACAAGAGCGTGTTCAGGACCAACGGAGGGGAATTCGGGATAGAGTGGTTCCTCGACAAATTGGATGAGGAAGTCGACGAGTTGAGAGAGGCAGTCCATGAGGTGTACGGGATCGAAGCGGTTGTGGATGAGTGCGTGGATGTTGCGAACTTGGCCATGATGATCTCCCGGGTTTCGTCTAATCTGGAGGAGGAAACTCCCCCTAACCCGTGCCACGGGTGCACTACTCGCTATCATATAAGTGGGACCTCGGGGTGCGCGGATAACTGCAGTAAGATCGACCGATGGAGAGTTCAGATGGGATGGGATGAGGAGGCGTAACATGCAACTGGTGGAGTGGAACGAGCAGAGACATGCGATATTCCTAGACAGGTACGCACTGAGGGACGAGGACGGGGATGCGCTGGAGGAATCCCCCGGGCAGATGTGGATGAGGGTGGCCAACCGATTCGGTAGGTCACCCGAAGAGGTGGACCAGTTCATGTCCGCATTGTGGGACTTCAAGATGGTTCCCTCCGGGAGGATACTGGTAGGTACCGACGATAGCAGACATGCGGTCAACCACTATAACTGCTATGTGGCCGCAATCGAGAGCAAGAATGGCCATGGGGCAGATAGTCGTCAGGCGATCATGGAGACACTCACTCGGATGGTGGAGATCACCGCACGTGGGGGAGGAGTGGGGATCAACTGGTCCACACTCCGTCCCGAGGGGTCCTATATCCGGGGCGTCCACGGAATGAGTTCGGGGTCAGTGAATTGGATGTACGGAGCCGATGGACTCGCGGATCAAATCCGTCAGGGAGGGTCGCGGACGGCGGCGCTCATGTTCCTGCTGGAGGATTGGCACCCGGACCTGATGCAGTTCATCTCCTCCGGGAGGTCATTTAAGAGAGCCAACTACTCGGTAGCTATCAGCGACCGATTCATGCGTGCTCTGGAGAATGGAGAGGATTGGACGTTCGTATTCCCCGACACCAAGTTTGAGATGTATGACGAGGAGTGGGATGGGGATATCGAACGATGGATAGCGAAGGGGTTCCCGGTCACCGAGCATGGAACCATGTCGGCGGAGGCCGTCTGGGATCACATTTGCATGTCTGCGTGGGCATCCGGGAATCCGGGGGTCATATTCCTCGAGCGGATGAATAAGATGTCCAACACCCGATATCTGGAACGGATAGTGGGAGTCAACCCATGCGGAGAGCAACCGCTACCTGCGTGGGGAGTGTGCAATCTCGGGGCAGTCAACCTAGTCGCGATGTTCGACGAGGACACCCGGGAATTGGACTACGAATCTCTGCGCGAGGCGGTCCACGCGGGAGTCCGTCTGCTGGATGCGGCGATAGACAGGGCGGAGCCCGTGGATGAGTCGGTCTCCAAGGTTCAGGCGAGAACTCGACGAGTGGGTCTGGGGCTCATGGGATTGGCCGACTACCTGATACTCAAGGGGTTGAGGTACGGGAGTCCCGAGGCGGTTGAGGAGACCGGGGAGATTTACCGGACTCTCCTGCAGTATGCGTACGAAGCCAGTGTGGATTTGGCCATCGAGTACGGTCCCGCACAGGGATTTGACCTCGAGTGGTTGGACGGAGAGAACGCCAAGAAACTCCCGGAGTCGTTGAGAGATCGGATCCGACGACACGGTATCCGCAACCTCACAGTCCTATCACAGGCACCAACGGGGACCACCAGCATATTGGCGGGGGTATCCTCGGGTATCGAACCGATCTTCTCCAGCAACTATACCCGAGTGGATGCCACAGGAAGTCACGTAGTGACCCATCCCCTGTTTGATACCTGCAGAGGCCCCGAGCATGTGGTGGCATCGGATTTAAGTGTGGAGGAGCACATCGACATGCAGGCCGCGGCGCAGGTCTACGTGGACACCGCCATCAGCAAGACAGTCAACCTCCCCGGATATTCGGGGGTGAAGGAGGTTGACAGAACATTCCGCAAGGCCTATCATAAGGGATGCAAAGGGATCACCATCTACCGAGATGGGAGTCTCGACAACGTCCTGTCAGACCTAGCGTCAGGTCAGGAACCGGTCGGGCGTTTAGACTGCCCATCGTGCGAAATCTGAGAGGAGCAACCTATGGATACTGCTACGATACTACCGATACCCCACCTGCATTTGGCGGACAATGAAACCTACAACATGGCGCTGGCGCATCTCGTGGAAGACGAGGCCTACGCCGACTGGTTCAGAATGAAGTCCTCGAGAGGGGACTTCATTCTAATGGACAACGGAGTCGTGGAATTGGGATACCCGATGGAGTCCCACGAAATCCTCGCACGTGCGAGGGAGATAGGTGCCAGCGAGGTGGTCCTACCCGACTACCCTCTAGATCGACTCAGATCAATGGAGACCCACAGGAGGGGGTTGGAGGACCTTGGGGGTATACTCCCCCTGATGGCGGTCCCACAGGGGAGTTCCTGCGGGGAGTGGAGAGAGTCCGTGCTGGAGTTAATCCGCTGGCCGGTTAATAGCATCGGGGTCTCCCGATTTGTGGTGGAGTTATTCCCCGATCGTCTCCACGCACTGTGCTCCGTCCCCGAACTGCTGGATTCGGACAAGGAGATACACCTGTTGGGATGTCCCGGGATCGCCAACGAGGTGGCGCTGATCGACATGCACCTATCGGGTAGGATTCGCGGGATAGACTCCGGGATAGCTGCAATATATGCTCAGGAGGGCATCGCCATCGATAGTGGGGAGCCAAAGCCCAACGTGGAGTTGGACTTCACCGCGGAGGTGGACGAGGACCTCCTCAAGCACAACGTCGAATACTGGAGGAGAGAGATATGCTACGGATACTCCTTGCGATCAGTGTTGTAGCTCTGGTCTTCCTGATCTCCACCGAACTCCTCGGGGAGGTCCGGTCCCTCCGGAAGGATATCCAGTACCTACGCAAGCATGTGGCGGAATTGGAGGAGGAGATCGAGGAGCACGAGAGGGACGTCCGCAGGCAGAAGATGCGGGTAGACTCCCTGATTGAAGTCATAGAGCACATTGGGGGTTGGTCGTCCGCGATGTTCACGGTTACCTCATATGCTCCTCTAGACTCCAATGCCGTCGAGGGGATGTGCCACGACGGGGATCCCACTAGCACATTCACGGGGACTCGTCCGACGGCGGGCAGGACAGTGGCGGTGGATCCCAGTGTCATCCCATTGGGGTCTCCCCTGTGGATCGAAGGTCTGGGTTGGAGGATAGCCGAGGATATCGGAGGGTTGATTGAAGGCAAGCGTATCGATGTGGTCATGGACTCCCGGGAGGATGCGCTGGATTGGGGAATCCGTAACCGATCGGTCATCTACATGGGAAGGGAATGATCTTAGTGGCGGGGCTCTCCAAGAGGGAATTCGAGAAGGTGGAGGCGTGGTTGCACGAACGACGGGGGCAGTCGACTAAATCCAAGAGGGCGCAGTATGCGGGGGACGAAGACGTACTGGTCAACTTCCGCAGGAGAGCGAACGGGAATGAAACCACGACGGCGGACATCGTCTATCTGGATTTAACCAAGCACGTTGATGCACTAGGAGCCGCAATCCGCGGGGGCAGATTCAATGCCAAGTGGTCCGACGGGGTGGCCGAGGGATGCGCACAGAAGATCGGGGATGCGGTGAATCTGCTGGTCATCCTGATGGCGGTGGCGCATGAGGAAGACCCCATAGATCTGGGTGATGACTCGTGACTACCAGCACCGTGGTGATCGGGACCCAGTGGGGAGATGAGGGTAAGGGTAAAATCTGCGACGTCCTATCCCAGTACTTCGACGCGACTGCGCGATTCAACGGAGGTCCCAATGCAGGGCATACGGTCCAGCATGGGGACCAGAGGATCAAACTTCATCACCTACCCTCTGGAGTGGCTAACGGTCGACATGCTCTGATGATGCCGGGGATGATCTGCCGACCAGATGAACTCTTCGAGGAGATCAAGATGGTGGCGGAGACTACGGGGACATTCCCCCACGTAACCGTGGACAGGCGGATTCACATCATCACCGAGAGACACCGGGAGATCGACGCAGACAAGGAGTCTGCCCGGGGAGACAATAAGATAGGGACTACCCTGACCGGGAATGGTCCGTGCTATGCGGATAAATCCCATCGGGAGGGAAGTCGCTTGGATATGGCGGTATTCGACAGGGAGTCTCCCTACCACAAAATCCTCCGGGACATGGTGAAATACGGACTAATCGGAGATTCGGTGAGGGAAATCCGGGATATGCTAGACTCCGGGCGCAGTGTCCTGTTCGAGGGAGCACACGGGTTCATGCTGGATATTGACCATGGATCCTATCCCTACGTCACATCCTCCACCTGTGGAGCCACCGGGATAGGGATGCACATTGACCCTCTGGAGGTCTGTGGAGTCATGAAGGCGTACTCCACACGGATCGGCGCTGGCGCATTCCTGACGGAGATAGAGTCGGATGCCATATCCGACTACATCCGGGAGAGGGGCAGAGAGTATGGGACCACCACAGGAAGGCCCCGTAGAATCGGGTGGCTAGATCTGTCCGTCCTTGAGGAGTGCCATCGGGTGAACGACCTCGATTATCTGGCGCTGACGATGGTGGACGTACTATCCCAACTCCACCAGTTCCACGTTAAACTCCGGAATGGAGAATGGACCTCCTTCCCCGGTTGGGGGTACGACATCTCGGGTGTCCGGGAATTTCAACATCTACCGAGTGGGATCCGCGAACTGGTGAGCACCATTGAAACCCAACTCAGCATACCCGTCCGGATGATCTCCGTAGGTCCTAGGACCGAGGAGGTGATCTGGAGATCATGACGTCCATCGTCGTCGGGGAGGGCAAGCGTACCTCCCCCTACATCGATATGGCCGACTGCGACTCCTGTTCACTCCAAGGTCCGGAGCACGTACCGGGATGGGGGTGCGAGGACACTCCTCGGGTGATGTTCATCGGGGAGGCCCCGGGTGCGGATGAGGACCGGATGGGTAAGCCGTTCGTCGGGAAGGCGGGTAAACTCCTGCGGGAAACCCTGACCGAGGTGGGGATGGACCTGACGAAGGTGTACTATACCAACACCTGCATGTGCAGACCGAAGAGGAACAGGGATCCCTATGTCAGGGAAATCCGGGCGTGCCTACCTCGGTTGGAGGAGGAGGTACGCGATGTGGATCCGGACATCATCATCGTCATGGGGAACACCGCGGCGAAGGCAATCCTCGGAGGATCCCGGGGTATAACCAAGCGACGGGGTACCGTTCGCGAGGTGGAATTCGCGGGTGCCACACGAACCGTTCTGGCCACACTGCACCCTGCGGGGGTACTCCGAAATCCGGAGGCGTTCCCCGACATGTTGTGCGACCTCGAAGCGGTTCAGGGGTATCTGGAGGACGGAGATCCACTGGTTGTGGAACCTCCCTACGGGAATTACACTCCCGTGACCACCCAACAGGGACTGGAGGACCTCTGCCGCGATCTGCGACGTCAGGGGATGGTGGCGGTGGATATCGAGACCACGGGACTCGACATGTTCGAGGATCGGATCCTGACGGTTGGATTCTCGTGGGAACGGGAGACTGCGTTCGTGCTGGATTGGGAGGCCCTGATCGAGGGGAACCCCGGGAATCACCGGATGCTCCGGGAGGCGCTCGGAGAGGTGTCGTGCTCCTTCCAATATGGCCAGTACGATGCTCCGTTCCTCGAACTCCGGGGGATGAAGATCAACTGGGCATTCGACACCATGCTGGCTCACTACGTGCTGGATGAACGTGCGGGGTCCCACGGACTTGAGAGGCAGACGATCGATCGCTATCGGGCTCCCGACTACGGGAGTCAACTAGCGGACAGGTTCGGACTCCCCGGGGGTGTGGACAGTGATGACTCCTCCTCCTTCGCGGACATCCCGAGGGAAGATTTGTACGCCTACAACGGTGCAGATGCCGATTACCAGTACCGACTGACCGAGGACCTAGGTGCGGAATTGCACGAGGATGAGGAACTATCCCGACTGTACTACGAGGTCGTCCTCCCGGCGGCGAAGCATTTCGCGGAGTTCTACGTGGAGGGGATGCTC
>SLFE01000221.1 GCA_007124415.1 Waddliaceae bacterium
CGGCAGACCGTTTCCCGCGCCGAAGCCCTTCCTCCTCCCCGGTAATCGAAAATGCCATACTTTTGCAAATAGGGATAGTTCGCATGCCCGGGCCTGAGCACATCTTTCATCTGTTCATATTTCGATGAGTCGGCGTCGCGGTTCATGATGATGATCGAAATGGGCGCGCCGGTTGTCAGGCCGTTAAAAACTCCCGAATAGATCTCGGCCTCGTCGGGTTCTTTTCTGGGCGATGTGAGCGGATGCTTCCCGGGAGCTCTCTTCTCGAGCTCTTTGTTGATATCGTCCTCGCCAAGCTCAAGCCCCGCCGGACATCCGTCGATAACGACACCCATCGCCTTCCCGTGGGACTCGCCCCACGTCGTGATTCTAAAAAGTTGTCCCAAGAAATTGCTTGCCAACGGTTTCCCCTATTTTTTCAGCGACCAGAGAAGCAGACATATCGGACGTCTCGACAACAAAGTCCGCAATCGTTTCATATAACAATGCGCGATTCTTTTCCAGCGACTCAAAATCAATGCCGTCGAGATAGGCAGGAAGCTCTTTTTGGCTCCCAATCCGTTTTTTCAGCTCAGAAGTGCCGCACTTTAGATAGATCAAATCGCCAAGCTCTTTGGCAATCTTTTGATTTTCAGGATCGGTCAGCGTCCCGCCGCCAAGCGCAATCACACAATGGACTTTTTCACTTAAATATTTCAACAATTCCCGTTCCAATTGACGAAAAGCCGGCTCCCCTCGAGCTCTAAACAACTGGCGGCAAGAAAGCCCGTACCGTTTTTCAATCTCTAGATCCGTGTCGATAAACTCCCGATCGAAAGTTTCGGCCAACATCCTGCCTACAATCGATTTTCCCGAAAAAGGAAGGCCGTAAAGCAGGAGGTTTTTCATGAGATCCGAACTCCCAGACGTTGAAAATCGTGAATAAAGTTGGAATAAGTCTTGTTAATGCAATCGGAGTTTTTAACAACCGTCTCCCCTTCCGCCCCCAAAGCGGCAACCGCCAGCGAAAGGGCCATCCTATGGTCTCCATGCGAGTCCACTTCGCACCCTTTCAACCTCGACTGCCTCACCCGGATGCCGTCTTCGGTTTGTTCGATATCGGCGCCCATCTTTTTGAGCTCGGAGACGATGCAAGAGAGCCTGTCGCATTCTTTTATCTTCGCCACAGCCCCGTTGGTCAAAACAGTCTCCCCTTCGGCAAAACAGCCGACAACAGCCAAAATCGCCACCGCGTCGATGAAGTCGTTGACGTCGATGGTCCGTCCCTGAAGCGGCGAGCCGCCATTGATCTGCAGGCCCCGTTCTTTATCATTGATCGAAGCTCCCATTCCTCTGAGCACATCCAAAACTTTTTTATCGCCCTGAGGATCTTTGCGGTCCAGATTATCCAAAGATAAATCCGAACCTGTAATCAAAGCGGCAACCAAGGGAAAAGCCGCCGTGCTGTAATCGCCCGGAACTCGATAGCGGAACCCTTTCAGCTTAGTGCCGCCATGGACTGTGTACCTCTCGTAGCGATCGTTTTCAACGCGAACGCCCAATTTCTGGAGCCAGTGCAAGGTCATATTCACCCACGGCTTCTCGCCGGGCTGCTTGACGACGATTTCAAAGTGCCCCTTGGAAAGCGCCGCGGCGGTAAGCAGCGCCGAGACCGGCTGGGAATCCCTCCCGTCAACGATGGCCCAACGTTTTTTCAAAGGTCCATTCACTTTGACCGGAGCGCACCCGTCGCCGCTGAAAGAGGCCGCTCCGGCGCCCAGCTGCTTCAACCCCTTGATCAGCTCGGTCATCGGCCTCTGCTTCTGCAGGGAGTCGTCGCCCATCAAGATAGTGTCGAAGTCGGCCGAGGCGGCAATGCCGGCCAAAAACCTCAGGGCGATGCCCGAATTGCCGACATAAAGGGGAACCTCCGGACGAACAAGCTTTCCGCCGGTGCCAATGCAGGTCAACCGAGTGCCCTGAACGGTGATTTTAGCTCCCAATTGCCTGCAGGCATCGATTAAATACTGCGTATCGGGACTGTCCAAAAAGTTTTCGATTTCCGATTCGCCGCTTGCCAAACTTGCGAAAAGTATCGCCCTGAATGTTTGCGACTTCGACGAGGGAACCGTGATCTCGCCGTTCAATTGTGATGGATAAATATGCATATCTTAAATTAGCTGTGATAGAAAAGTCTTCAACGAGAGAATAACAGGTTTATCAAATTCAAAACAATTCACTTCTTCAATAATTATACAAAGACTGCGCTTTGCAGCATTTTTAGTCTTATGAAACGGGGGCCCTCGAAATCTTCAAGCGTCATTCCGTACCGCCCGAAGTCCTCGTAGAGTTGCTCCATACCCGCTTCAAGTGTGTATTCGAGGCGAAACTCGGGAAGGATCCGGTTAAGGAGATCAAAATTGACGCGGTAGTTTCTCGGGTCGTGCCCAGCCTCGCCCGTGAAAACGATTTCAGCGCCGGGAATAAGCTCTTTGACTTTCCCTGCGACATCTTTGACCTGATAATTTTCATCGTTCGCTCCGATATTAACGGCCATCCCGTGAATTGCCTCTCTGGGCGCTTCGTGAAAGGCGGCAAAAGCTCTGGCAATGTCGCGGCAATGGATCAGAGGGCGCCAGGGCGTGCCGTCGCTCATGATTCTAATGTCGCCCCGTGTATAGGCACAGGCAAGAAGGTTGTTCACCACAAGATCGAGCCTCAGCATCGCCGAGGAGCCGTAAGCTGTAGCATTGCGGAGGGAGGCGGGAGAAAAGTTATCGCCTGCAAGGGCTAGTATGGCTTTTTCCGCGTCGATCTTCGACTCGGCATAGGCTGTCAGAGGGTTCAGGCGGGCGGACTCGTCCAAATCAAGCGATTCTCCTTGCCCGTAGACCGAGCAGCTCCCGGCAAACAAGAACCTCTCGGCGCCAGCCTCTTTCGCATTTTCCGCAAGCCGGATCGAGCCTCTCAGGTTGATCGAATACGTCATATCAGGATCGACAGCGCCCATCGGGTCATTCGAAAGGGCGGCTAAATGGATGACGGTATCAAAACCCTTCAAGTGATCGACAGTCAAGTCGCGGATGTCGAGAAGCATCTCCTCGTCGGGCTTTGCGGGCTCGTGCCACTCGCACCCCCTGAAAAAATCCGAATCGACTCCGGCAACATAGAAGCCGCGGTCTTTTAAAATTCTAACGAGCTCCACGCCGATATAGCCTTTATGGCCTGTTACAAGTATCTTTTTCATAAATTTTCCGTTAAATAGGTTCCAATCGACAGCGAAGCGCTCGCTGCAGGAGACGGGGCGTTCAAAACGTGAACGATGCCCTCGCCCTTCTCAATCACGAAATCATCGGCAAGGGCGCCCGACTTTGTCACAAGCTGGGCCCTGACGCCCGAGCCCTTGTACACCAAATCTTTGAGCTCCAGCTCGGGAATGAACCGCTTTAAATCCTTGAAAAACAACCTTTTACTAAACGATCGGAATGTTTCTTTCGCGCCTGCTCGAAAGTTTTTTCGGCAGCACCTCCAAAGACCCGGATAGCTCAACGCATCCCACGCATCCTTGAGATTCACGCTCATCCGGCTGTATCCCGAACGGGAGAGCGCCAATGCCGCATTGGGGCCGGCCTCCACCGAACCGTCGAGCGTTTTTGACAGATGAACCCCTAAAAAGGGAAGCTCGGGACTGGCGACCGGGTAGACAAGCCCCCTCACCAAATAGCGGCGGTGCGGCGTCAACTCGTAATACTCGCCTCGGAAAGGAACAATGCGGTCTATATTATCAACTCCGGCTTTTCCGGCAATGCGGTCGGCCCAAAGTCCGCCGCAATTGATCACTTTTTCTGCAGAAATTGTTTCCTGATTCGTCGTAATGTCAAAGCCGCCAAAAGCGCGGTCGATCTGCTTGACCTTCGATCTTAAAAAAATCGCCCCCCCTTTCCTTTCAATCTCTTTGGCAAGGGCATGGGCAACGCTCGAAAAGTTCACTACGGCGGTATGGGGCGAATGAAGCGCCTGAAGGCCGACCGTGTGCGGCTCGATCTCCTTGAGCTCGACCGGGCCGATCAGCTTTAAGCCGGGAACGCCGTTTGCGCGCCCCCTGTCATACAATTCCTGCAGGCGGGGCAGCTCATCTTCGCTTTTGGCGACGATCACCTTGCCGCATTTCCGGTAAAGGACTCCCTGCGTGTCGCAAAAACGAATAAGCTCTTCAGCTCCCCGCACGCAGTTTTCCGCCTTCAGCGAACCCGGCTTGTAATAAATTCCCTGATGAATGACGCCGCTGTTGCGGCCGGTTTGATGGGAGGCGATCTGCCCTTCTTTTTCAAGGACGGCAACTTGGAGTCCCGATTTTTTTTGCAGGAGCTTATAGGCGGCGGCCAGCCCTATAATCCCCGCCCCAATGACAACGACATCGAATTTTTGCGGCATGAGAAAACCTTTTAAAGTTTCTTGCCCATGATAAAGATTAAAAGGGTTTTAGAAAAGGTTATTTGGAATCGGTGCTGTGCAGGCGGCCTGTCACATCTTCAATGTCTTGGTCGCTGGATATGGCGAATGTCTTCATCTTGCCATCCTCAAACGAAAGCTTTTTCAGATCGACCATCCGGACGCGGCGGTCACCATGAGTGTGATAATAGAACTTTTTATTTCCCATATCGGTCGCGCTTATCCATTGAGTGTAATTGTACTGATCCTTGCCGTCCGGCGTCGGCCGATAGACCGTACCCTTGGGAATGTCGAACGAATTGAGGATGTGGAACGCCTGAGTCGCCCCATTTTCAGCCTGCTCGACAGGCAGAGCCGTTTGGGTAA
>SLFE01000061.1 GCA_007124415.1 Waddliaceae bacterium
ATGCAGATATCACGGAAAAATAACATAGTATTGCTAAATTATTTAATGTCTTTCGACTAGACACTAGGATTTTATTGAATCTTAACAAGATAAGTCCTATAATTCTTTATCATCAAATTGTTCAAATTCAATAAAAATAGATAGGAGAATTAAAATGATAAAAAAAATTAGCACATGTGGAATGCTGCTTGCCTTGACAAGCTGCGGAACGATTGTTAACGGGCCAAGCCAAAGCGTTGCTATCAACTCCATGCCTGCAGGGGCCAATGTTTTTGTCGACTCATGCTATAGAGGAATGACACCGATTGCTGTTAACATGTCCAGAAACGAAGACCATAACGTCATTATTGAACTGGACGGTTTCGAACCTTATCAAATTCATTTTTCTAGAAAAATGAGCAAATGGGTATTCGGCAATATTGTTTTCGGCGGAATTATCGGCGTCGCTGTCGACGCGGTTTCCGGGGGTCTGTACCGCTTGACGCCGGAACAAATTCAAGCTGAAATGAGAGCGGGCAATATCGCCTACAGCAAAAAGACTTCCGAGTCTTGCATCGCGATCGTCTTGAAACCAAAGGCCGAGTGGGAAAAATTCGGCAACCTCAAACCGCTTGCCATGAACTGATTACAAAATTCTTGAGTAAATTAGCCATCTCGATTACCTGTGTTATAAGGATAAGGAGGTGGCTTTTTTATGTGCTGTTCATCGCTTCACCGATTTGAGTATTCCGACAAAAACGGACTTGTCAAGTATGCCGACCGGGTCTTGACCGCCCCAAGGCTTCTATTTGACGGAAAAACCATCAAATGCCACCGCCTCGATGAAGAGACGGCCACTTTTGTCGAGTCGCGGCCCTATAGCGGCAAGTTTTTCAATGCCCTTGTTAAGACCGCAGCAGCAGCCGGCACCATTTTGGCAAGCCCGTTGATCATTCCTGCCTTGATCGTCAAGAAAACAGACGAGCGCCAAAAAGAAATCTCTAAGCGCTACTGCCGCCGCTCCCCTATAGATAATTTTTGGAAAGACCACCTTCTCAGCAACGACCTGATCACGAGGCTGACAACCAAAATCATTATGAAAACAACCGGTCTCGATTCCCTTGCCCTGTCGATGCAGATTCACGGCAACAAAATCCTTCGTAAGATCGCCCCCTGGCGGTACGAAGGGGGCCATCCGCTTCCCATCATTGACATGATGCTCAAAAAAATCTCAAAGCTTTCCGCTAATGGCGATCCGGAGATCTCCCGAGTTTCTGCACAAGCCAATTCTGCGCTCGAGACCATGTACGAAATGTCGAAAAAAATGGCGCCGATCACCCTATCCAATATCTTTTCCATCAAATACCTTTTCAACTCCGATAAAAGGATCAAGGCCCTCGCCAGCGACGTTGCGGACGATCTGCTTCATCTGGATATCGACGGCGCTTTTATGATCCCTCTCAATTTCTACACGCCGACGCAAGGGTTCCGCAACATCACCACCACATTCAAGCGTGTCGGAGAAGACGAATACGAATGGCACATCTTCCGCGCCGATATCGGAGACGAAGGAGAGTTCATCTGGACGGAAAGAAATGAAATCTCCGAAATCATTGTGACCGGCCTCACTCGCGATCAGATAAAAGATAAGTACTTCCTGAGAAAAATCCTGGCCTACGGAACCGTTCGCAAGCAGGATCAAGGCGACAAATTCTTCAAGTTCCTCAAAAAATATGAATCCGCCCAAGACAATATCTCGATCATCGCCGGCAGCACCAGGAAAAAAAGCCCCCTAGCCGATATTTTTACACTCAAAAGTTTGAATTTTGCCCTCAAAGAGCTGATGGGAGAGTCGGCCTACAAAAAATTCATGTTTCTGCTTAAGCTTGCCGACCTGTCCGAACTCAAAGAAAAGCTGGAAAAAGGGCTGATCAAAGATGCCAAACAAAAGAGGGACGCTGAAAGGCTTCTCCCATACGCAGAGGAAAAACTCGTCAAACGGTACCACGCCCTTCCTCAAGGATATTCAATTAAAGAATTGAATTCATTTCTTAATAACAAACAAATCGCTTTTATAAAAACATTAAATTAATATACAATTGTCACATGTTTAAAATAAGTGATACTAATCCTATTTTACGAGTAAAACAAAGAGTCGATTTTTTTTCAAAGCTTCCGCCCGAAATGGCTTTGCATGTCTTTTCATTTTTTGAACTTCCCGACATGATATCTGTGCGGCAAGTTTCTCGTTTGGCAAATGAGTTATTCGCCTCGCATGGCCAGAGTTCTCTGCCTCAATTCGAAAAACACTTCCCTGACATCTACAAAAAAATGACCCCCTTGAATAAGGATCCGGTTCACTTGTTTGTATTATGCCAATCTGAATTCGAGCGCCTTTGCACCGATTATGCAATCGCAAACACACATGACAAAAAGTCAGCCAAATTGTTAATTAAGCGCGAGAGTGACATCGCCCTTTGCAAATTCGCAAGGGCGTTTATCGGAGGAGACTTTGTCAATCGATCGAAAGAACCTCAAAAGGAAGCTTCGGACTGGAGGAACTATCTTGCCGAATATCCGGTTCCACTGGCGCATCTTCCCATGACCCATGGCGATCTACCTGAACATATCCCTCCCGAAATCTCGCAATTCACTACGCTTGGCAGCCTCTTCATCGAGTATCCTGCCAAATCGCTTCCCCCTGAAATCGGCCGCCTGTCCAATTTGAGAAACCTCAGACTCACCGGTACCCATTTAAAAACGCTGCCCCATGAGATCCTTGATCTGAAACTCAGCACTTTGAGCTTCAGTAAACTTGATCTTTGCCCAAAGTCTCTAAAGATTTTGGAAAAAATGAAAAGAAACAATCCGCAAATGCAAATCATCGTTGAACAACCGCAAAGCGACTCGCAAAAAGCCACAAACTTATGTTGGGAATACTTCTGCATCGGCCTTGGCGTCTGGTAGCTTGAATCCAACGCCGCAGAGGCGCGAAAGAACACTGAAAAGGGATGAGAGTTCTGATGCAACAGGCGATCAACTCACTTTCCTAGTTTGCAAATCACTAACAATCTTCGTTTTACAAAAAGTTATGCAGAATGCAGGGCCCGGCCCCACAGGCTGGTATGAATCTGGTTTATTTTCTTGTAAAAGGAGAATGCCTTATGGAGCCATTCCGCCCCGCGGACAGAGATAAAATCGACCGCTCCCATGAGCCTCAACCACACAAGGCTCCTGAACTTCCCGATGAAATGAAGCTGATCATCGCCAGGTATTTAGGCCGGGATGTTGACTCGCTCAAGGCGCTTCGTTTGACAGACCGCGGTTGGAGCCGAATTGTCGACGACCGCAATGTCTTGCCGCTTGACGAATACCGCCAAGTCTATCCCGAAATTTTCGATTCCCTTGAACAGCTGCCCGCTCTTCTCGAGAAAAAGCCGAAAAGAAGGTGGTGGTCAAAAATCACTGCAATGATAACCCGGACACCTGAAACTGAGCCAGAAAAAGTTAAGCCTCAAGAGTCCACATTGCCCTATCGGGCTCAATTAGCCGCAGCTTTCTTTGACGAACTGGCAAGGCTTTGCAAGGACTATGAAATCCCATTCGACGAAAGCCTCGTTGATAAAAAGGAAACGGCTTTGATCAGCCCCCCCATTGTCGCGTCTTTGAGACAGCAGATCAAACAAAAGCAAGATTTGGCCCTTTGCCATTTCTGCCGTCTCGCCCTCGAAGAACACGTTAAATTAGCAGAAACATTGGACGATCCCGAAGCAGCGCGCGGCGAGGCCGAAAGATGGCGGGAGAAACTCGAAAACACCCCTCCTTTGGAAAAACGCTTGCTAGCTATTAACAATCATATGACTTCTTTTCCTCAATTCCTGCATATCCCCCCTGAAATCAAGCATTTTTCCAACCTTGAAAGCATTTCAACGATATATATGAATATCAAAAGCCTGCCTCCTGAAATTGGGCGGTTGCCGCGTTTGGAATACATCAAGTTGACTATGTGCGACATAAAAACGCTCCCCCCTCAAATAGGAAATCTGGCCAAACTGAAGCGTCTTGAAATCATTAATGGATACGACTATTTCAACGAGCCGTCAAAAATCAAGCTCCCCAAACAGATTTTGAATTGCCAGAGTTTAGAAACATTGAAGCTATATCCCATGGATTTTGATGACGCGGCAACCGCCGAGGCCGCCCGGCAATTAAAGCAAAGAGGAGTCAATATCAAATAATGTTCGCTACTTGTCCCAAATCTCTTTTAAGCGGCGCTCCCTGCCGCTAAGGGCGTGGTAGCTTTTGTAGCGCCAAGGATGATTTTGATAATAATCCTGGTGGTAGTCTTCGGCTTCCCAAAACCGATCTAGCGGCACGATCTCGGTATGGACTGTGTCAACCTTCCCCCCTTTCAGGATTTTTTCCTTCGAGGCTTCGGCAAGCTTTCTTTGCTCATCGTTCTCATAGAAGATGGCTGTGCGGTACTGTGAGCCTGCGTCGCAAAATTGCCGGTTTTTGACCGTGGGGTCGATGTTGGACCAAAAGACATCCAGAAGGTCTTCATAGTCGATTTTCCGGGAATCGAAAAGGATTCGGACCACCTCCGCATGGCCGGTCGTTCCCGTCGACACCTGCTCATACGTGGGATTGTCGACATGCCCGCCGGCATAGCCGACCCATGTGGAGACGACCCCCTCAAGCTTATCGTACGGCGGTTCCATGCACCAGAAACACCCTCCGGCGAATACGGCCGTCTGCAAATCGTTATCTTCCGTAGAGGCGAATAATATCATAGCTTGCTTTCATCCTTTATTTC
>SLFE01000232.1 GCA_007124415.1 Waddliaceae bacterium
AAAAAATACTTGGGCGTTAATTGAAGATTTGCAGCAAAGCTCTAGGCTTTATCTCAATTAAAGTTGAGATATGCTAAATTATGTCTACTTATGACAAACAATAATTTTGCTTTCCGGGCGGCATGGTGGCTTAGCGGGCCCCATGCCCAGACAATTTGGCCGGCTCTTCTGAGGATAAGGCCCTTGATTCCCGAAAGATGGGAAAGGGTCGAGCTTCCCGACGGAGATTTTGTCGATTGCGTCTGGGATGAGAGGAGCTTTTCGCAAACCCGTCTTCCGATCGTCTTGATCCTTCACGGCCTTGAGGGGGGAATCAATTCCTCCTATTCCAAGCCGCTTATGAACTCTTTGACCGGCGCGGGATTCAGGCCGGTTTTGATGCATTTTCGCTCCTGCAGCGGCGTCCCCAATCGGCTGGACAGAACCTACCATTCAGGCGATACCGAAGATCTTGAATTTGTCGTTGATCGGATAAAGGACGAGTACCCGGATGTTCCTTTGCATGCGATAGGCATTTCGATCGGCGCCAATGTGCTCCTTAAATGGCTCGGCAAGACAAAAAATCTAAAACTTGAGTCCGCTGTCGCCGTTTCCGTCCCTTTTCTTCTCGGCCCTATAGCCGACCGGTTGATGCAGGGCTTTTCCAGGGTCTATCAATGGTATCTTTTGAAAAGCTTAAAGGCTAAATACAAACGGAAGTTCGCTGGCAGGCCCTGCCCCTTTGATATCGGCAAAATCGACTCCCTGAACAATTTTTGGGAATTCGACGATTTTATCACCGCCCCGCTGCACGGCTTCAAAGATGTGCACGATTATTACGATCGGAGCAGCTGCCGCCAATACCTTTCGGGAATTAAAGTGCCAACGTTGATTCTCCATTCCAAGGACGATTCTTTTATGACCCCGGAGATCATTCCCTCAAGCGAAGAGCTCTCTTCGTCGACTCAAATGATAGTGACCGAAAGGGGAGGGCATGTCGGTTTTATTTATGGGGCCATTCCCGGCTGGCCCCGCTATTGGCTCGATAGCGCGATTCCTTCGTTTGAGGCGCTAAACCCCTGATTGAGACCCTAATCCGCGGCTGCAGTCTTCAAGAAAATTTCAGTAATTGTCATGGCACGCTCCCTTGCAGTTGATATATGTGACCGCTCCGAAAGCAACCATCGTGGCAGAAAGGACTGTGAAAAGCGAGCAGAAACAGCTCCATCCAATGCTTTTCAGAGCTTTTTTCTTGTGATTGTCGCTGCTGCCTAGGTCCTGCACGGTAAATAGGAGGCGGTTCTCGAGCGCTTTTGCGCGCTTTCTATGGTGGAATCCTTTGGCCAGCAGGATGCTGGTGGCAACGAGCGTGCAGATGGCAACAACGCCGAATGCAATCATCGCCTCGGGCGTGCTGATATAATTATCGTGGCGGCATGCGTAAAGGCAGTCTTTATAACTTTGGGATCTTTCGATAGGCTGCATTAAGTCTCTCCTTTAGTATTTAATCCTAACCATTTCATCCAGAAGAGTGTTCTTCTCGATTGTGGCAATCCATATTTCCGAGTCGTCTTTGCCGTAGGCTATATGGATTTTATTATCATCGATAACAAAACCCCCCGGAAAAACAACATGTTTTATCGAGTCCGACTCGGTATAAAAATCCTCTCCGATCAGAGGGGAGGGGAGATATTTCTTAATTTTGAAAGGAGGCTCCGATGAAAACAAATAGGCCCCCATGTAGTAATGCCACACTCTTTTCCCTTTGGATGCCTGGGAACGATTGATTCTTGAAGAATGAAAGAATGCCAAATAGTCGTCTCCAACTTTTATTGCCGGAGTTCCGCCCCTTATTTTTCCCCAATCCCACTTGATTTTGCCGGAAGTTTTATATAGAGGTTTGCAAAGACCTGTCTGCAGGTCGGGGAGCAGTATTTCATGGGGCGTGACTGTATAGCTTAATAATAGAGTCCCTTCCCACTCAAAGGGCACCCAATTCTTTTGCCATAATTGTTTGCTGTATTGTGTTTCATGCATCAGTTTGAGCGGAGGCGAAACTGCATATCTGCCGTTTTCTTGAGTGAGTTCGGCGACGTACATATCCCTTCTATCAGTCGGCAGCGCCCCTGTGTTTTCGGTGTTGTCGTTATAAATGAGGTAGAGTTTATTGTCGCAGGAGAAGATTCTGCAGTCTTCCGATTGGGATGGCGTATTGAAGTTGCCCGACCTTGTATCAACGAGCTGAGGCTCGGAGACAGGTTCGAGCGATTCGTCAAGGATAACGATGCCGATGTAGGAAATCCACAACGCGTCCTCGTGCGGGGTATAACGAAAGGTGAGGATAAATTTCTCATCATGTTTAAAAAGCGATGGGTTGAACGCGCCGGGGTAATCGGCCAGGTCGATTTTTTTCTGGGCGGTGAACAGATGGCGGTAACGGTTTTCTAAAAAATTGTGATTGAGGTTGACAGACTCGGCGCATGAGAGAAAAAATATAATGAAAATGAATAAATAAGCTTGTGTTTTCATAAAACCTCCTGCTATAAACTTTCTGGAAAGCTTAAACGGAGTCGATTATAGATGCAAATTATAAATACTTTATTTTATTCCCTCTTGATCTTTTCACTAGCTTCCGTTGAAGCGAAGGTGGCGGATCACTTGAAAAAGCACTCCGAACAATCGGAATGCCGCACGATCAGAAACATCGATTACATTTACATGATCAATCTCGATGAGAGGCCGGAAAAATTTGCCATGAGCCTAAAGCAGCTCGAGCCCTACGGAATTGTCCCGTCCCGTTTTTCGGCTGTCAATGGCTGGCAGCTTTCTTTTGAAACCATCAATGATGTAGGGGTGAAGTACCAGCCATGGATGCAGTCCGATCACATGGGTACCTGTTATTTGCCTGAAAATGGCGGGATGCCGCAGCACGAGAGGGTTCATGTTGTCGGCAGGAACTACTTCTGCCACTGCATGTCCAGAGGCGCCATCGGAATTTTTCTCAGCCATCTATCTATTCTTCAAGACGCATACGATGCGGGATATGAGACGATATGGGTGATGGAAGACGATATAGAAGTCATTCAGGATCCCCGGATCCTCTCGAATCTGATCGACGGCCTGGATCGGGCAGTCGGCAAACAAGGCTGGGATATCCTCTTTACCGACCGAGACACTAAAAGTCAAAGCGGCGACTATATCCCTTGCAAAGCTGCGGCCTGGAGGCCGAATTTCACGCCAAGCAATTCCGGAAGATTTGCAGTTGATAAGTCGCAAGGCCGTCATTATCGGAGAATTGGAGCCAGATACGGCGCCTACTCGATGATTGTCCGCCGATCGGGGATGAAGAAGCTGCTTAAATTTTTTAATAAATATCAGATCTTTTTGCCTTATGATATGGACTTTGTCCTGCCCAATGATATCAAACTTTTTACCGTGAATGAAGATGTCGTATCGACGATTACCAATGCCCTGTCCGATAATGGGGGCCCAAATTATGAAAAGGAGCGTTAACAATGGATGTAATTGATAGTCACTATGAATATGTGGTTGAACAGAGTCAGACAACAACGAAACAGCAAGCTTATCGCGCTATGAATCGGCTTGAAGGATGGTGTTCCAAAGAGAAGGCCTCGACTCTTATTGATTTGATTTATCTTGCCAAAGCTAAAACAGTTGTGGAAATCGGGGTCTGGGGCGGCAAGTCGCTTGTTCCTATGGGCTTTGCCCTCCGCGAAACAGGAGGAAAGGCGTATGGTATCGATCCCTGGAGTTCGGAATATTCGATTGACGGCATGGAAGGGGTCAACAAAGATTGGTGGGGGACAGTCGATCATGAAAATATCATGCTCGATTTACTTGAAAAAATACATCAATTTAATCTTGATAAACAGATTGAACTGATAAGGTCGAGCTCCGAAGAGGCCGATCCGATCGGCAATATCGATGTTCTTCATATTGACGGCAACCATTCGGAAAAAACATCAATGATCGATGTAAACAAGTGGGTGCCTCTTGTCAGAAGCGGCGGATTTGTCATATTCGACGATATCAACTGGGGAACGACCGACAAAGCTGTGAAATACCTGGATGAAACGTGCGTTAAGATCGCCGAGATCAGCGGAGATAACATCTGGGGCATCTGGGTCAAGCCCTAAGGCAAACTATATTCAGTGAGTAGAGGAACCTGTTTTCTCTACTCACGTAATCAAATTTTTGAGGAGTCAAAATGAAAATAGCGCTTTTGCCATTGCTAATCTGTGTATTCAATGTCTTTCATCTCTATGGAACGTCTGAATCGACATCGAAAGAACAGAAACTGTTAAAGCTAAAGGAATCTATCAGGGAAATTGCGGATTTCCCCAAGCCAGGAATCAATTTTCAGGATATCACGACGCTTTTGCAGGATCCCGAAGCGTTTTCCCTCGCAATCGATCTTTTTGCCGATCATTATCGGGAAAAGCAAGTCGAGGGGATTTTAGGTTTGGAATCCAGAGGCTTTATTTTTGGCGCCGCTCTTGCGTACGAGCTGAAGGTTCCCTTCATTACGATTCGCAAAAAAGGCAAGCTCCCTTTTGAAACAGTCAGCGCAAGCTATGAAAAGGAATACGGATTCGATTCTATGGAAATGCATGTGGACGCCCTGCGCCCGGGACAAAAAGTCGTGATCATCGACGATTTAATTGCGACCGGCGGGAGCCTGGAAGCCGGAGTCGCATTGGCGAGGATGGTCGGAGCCGAGCCGATTGAAGGCGCCTGCGTTATCGAGCTTGAGAAACTTGGCGGTCGGGAGAAGGT
>SLFE01000166.1 GCA_007124415.1 Waddliaceae bacterium
GCCGAAAAAACATAAGATTCCACTGCTTCTAGGCAAGTCGGTCAGCGGCGATTACGTAATGAGCGACCTGGCAAAAATGCCGCACCTGATCATCGCCGGAGCCACAGGCTCGGGAAAATCTGTCTGCATCAACACAATTGTCATGTCGATTGTCTATACGGCAAAACCCGATGAAATTCAGCTTCTGATGATCGACCCGAAAAAAGTCGAACTGACCCCCTACTCCCAGCTTCCCCATATGATCGCTCCCGTGATCACAAACCCCCAGGAATCCTACACGGCAATGCAGTGGCTTGTTAAAGAAATGGAAAAACGATACGAGATCCTCAACAAGCTGCACTTGAGAAACATAGACGCCTTCAATAGCCGCACTCCCGACCATGAGAAGGAAGCGGAGCTCAACATCGAAATACCGGAAAAATTCACCTACATCGTCGGCATCGTCGACGAGCTGGCCGACCTGATGATGGTTTCCAGCCACGATATAGAAACTCCGATCGCAAGAATCGCTCAAATGGCAAGGGCCGTCGGCATCCATTTGATTTTAGCCACACAGCGCCCTTCGCGCGAGGTGATAACCGGCCTGATCAAAGCCAACTTCCCCACGCGCATTTGCTTCAAAGTATCAAGCGGCATCAACAGCAAAATCATTTTGGACTCAACCGGCGGCGAGCAGCTCCTCGGCAACGGCGACATGCTCTTTCTCCCTCCGGGTACGGCAAACCTCTCGCGCGTGCAGGGAGCTTTCATACGCGACCAGGACATACTTTCCGTGATCAAACACATTACCAGCCAAGCTCCGCCAAATTACCGAATACCTTCATTTCAAAACATCTCCAGCCAAGAGGGTCTCGACCTATTCGATCCCCCCTCGAACGAACGGGACGCCCTCTACGAACAGGCGTTGGATGTGGTCCTTAGCACAGGCAACGCTTCGACGACATTTTTGCAGCGAAAGCTTAAAATCGGCTACGCCAGAGCCGCCAGCCTTATGGACCAGCTTGAAGCCGGAGGAGTCGTCGGCCCTCCCGACGGCAGCAAGGCCAGGCAAATCCTTGCCGCATCCAAAGATCGGGGAGAAAAGACATGAAAGGATTCTGCCCCCTTGCCTCCGGCTCGAAAGGCAACTGCATTTACTTTGGCACGGAAACCACTAAAATACTCATTGACGCCGGCATCAGCGGCAGAGCCATCAAAACACGGCTTGCCGAAATCGATGTCGACCTCTCTGAAATCGACGCGATTTTAGTGACTCATGACCACGGCGACCACATCCGAGGGCTTAAAGTCTTAGCCTATCGGCACAAAATTCCCGTTTTTGCCAATACCGAAACTGCCAAAGGGATTGTCCAAACCTTTCACGACTGCCCCAAATTCAAGATTTTCACCACGGGCGAAACATTTGAATATGGAGATTTGGAGATTCATCCCTTCAGCGTGATGCACGACACGCTGGATCCTGTGGCGTTCACGATTAAAACAGGCGGCCTGAAGATCGGCATTTGCGCAGACCTCGGCTTTGTGACTCCTCTTGTCACACACCGCCTGCAAAATTGCGATTACCTGTATTTAGAAGCCAACCACCAACCTTCGATGGTGCACGCCTCACCGCGTCCGATGGTGTACAAGCAACGCGTTTTGGGACGCCAGGGACACCTTTCAAACAGCGACTGCGGCGCTCTTCTCTCCAAGGTGTGGCACCCGGGACTCAAACATGTTTACCTTGCCCACCTGTCGAGCGAGTGCAACACGCCGGAAACAGCACTTGGCATCGTAGGAAGAGCGCTTGAAGACAAAGGACTGCAGGTTGAAATGTCCATCGCCCCGCAAGAAACCGTCAGTCAAGCCGTCGCATTTGATCTTGCCGCTATGCCTGGATGAGATAGCCATAACCATTTTCCTGGAAACCAAACAAGTGGTTCCGGTCCACAAGGGCTTCAAGAATTTGATGCAGCCATAGTTGATTTGAATCGCCAAGCAATCTATATGAAGAAAATGGATAGTCGCTCGTATTCAATTGAATAGTACGCTTTCCTTTTATCGAAGACTTATCAGAGCTTCCGGAAATCTGCTTTTCAACAAACTCAATCACATCGTTTGCTACATCTATCATTGTGACATTTTTTTTCACCGGTACAGCTTTTTCGTTTTCAATTTCGAATGCAGTAATTTCTTTTGCCACATCCGAGCTTAGTCCCAGGCTGTCTGCATTCGTTTCCAATTTTTCCCTTCCATTTCTGATGCCCTTTTTATTATAAAAATCCCTTAAGTTTTCATTCGATGCCAATTGCTTCTTTCTATTTTCAATAGAAAAACCAATATCCGATTGACTGACAGAAACGCCTTGCTTATCCATTTCTTTGACTGCGATATTAATTTGCCTCTCGGACAAACAACCGATAAGCCCGCAACTTCCATTAAAATCACCTGTAAAACCATTAGCAGCGCTTGCCATGTGTTCAAGGTCAATGAGGGCGACACGTCTTGAACCTTGAAAACTCATCTCTTCGTTCATAATTGGTATGTTGCGCCACGTCACATCATTAAAGCCGGTTTTTGCAATAAAGGTTGCCAACTGGCGGGCCGTTTTATCAAGATCAGTAGAAAACCTATGATAATACTCCTCTTGCGCGCTTTCATCCTGATTGAAATCGAGCGACTCTTCTACAATAAGATCATGTCTTCCGACTTTTATATTTTTCGCCTTGGGGATAATCAATTGCCCTAGATCATTTGCCAAGCAAACCTCTTTAGCTTTGATCATATTTTCATAACGCCTTTTCGTCGAAGCTTCAGAACCGGTTCTAGCCACCTTAAATACAAGTCCGGAATTGTCTTTCAACTTAAAAACCAGATTATTCTCCTTGGACAGCCATTCAACCTCATTGTCTTCATCTTGTTTCTCAAGAATGGTACCGATTAATCCGTTTATTTTATTTATCGTCTTTTCATTGATATCAAGATTGCCTTCTAGTTCAGTCTGAGGATTGATTAATCGGAATGAAAGATTGGAACGAAGAGCCGCTTTTGCTGCAAGCATCCCTAAAGGGAGCAAAACAGTGCCGTAAGAAAGAACTTTTCCGATTCTAGCCGGCAATGACGAATTTGACCCGGAAAGAACCGCCTCATAGCCCCCATTTTCAGACTTTCCGATGATGTGCGCTTTTCTTCCGCCCAGGTAAAAGTAGTCGTCAACCATTTCTCGCATTGATTCGACCCGAGTCTTTGGTTGGTTTGGACCATATTTAACGGCTGTAAAAAAACTTATATTATTAGACATATTTAATCTTATTTATTTTATTAATATCAACTAATAGTATTATAATATTTATTTTAATAAAGTGCAAGAAAATTCTTACAAATAGTTATAAATACATTAAAAAGGGTTAAAAACCGTAAGAGACAGACCTATTGGCCTCTGGCGGATTAATTTTTGTTGGACTACTGTATGGATATGACCTCTCGAAAACCACTCCGCATTTGCATGGTAACGGATGTATATGAAAATGCGCACAACGGGGTTGTCATATCGACTAAGCGGTTTGTGGAAGGATTAAAAGAAAGAAACCATCAAGTGACGGTAGTTTGCGCAGGCACATCGGGAAATGGTATCGTTGGGCTAAAAAAATACTCTCCTCCTTTTTTAAGGAATTTTCTTGATAATTTTGAATACACAATTGCGGTTCCCGATAAAAACCTTCTAAAAAAAGCCTTTAGCGAAATGGATATCGTGCATGTCCACCTTCCTCTTTGGCTGGGAATTCTCAGCGTAAAAATAGCCAATGATTTAGGCATACCTGTTGTCACAACCTTTCATATGCAAGCTGAAAACCTGCTTTACAACTTAAACATTAACTCAAATTACTTTGTGCGTTTGGTCTATCAATTCCTCATTAAAAATGTCTACAACCGTTCAGACCATGTGATTTTTCCCAGCCAATTTGCCAAGGACGAACTCATAAAATATGGACTGACCACTGAAGGGACGATTATATCTAACGGCGTGACAGATATGTACCATCCGCAAAATATCTCCAGGCCTCTTAGGTATAAAAATAAGTTCATCATCCTGATGGTTGCAAGACTCACGCATGAGAAGAGACAAGATACCCTTATTCGGGCCGTCTCCAAATCCCGTTATAAGGATCAAATTCAACCAATACTTATAGGAAAAGGAATAGATAAAGAAAAACTATTAAAACTTGGGGAAGCATTACCCAACCCTCCTGAATTTTTCTACTTAGAGCCGCATGAGCTCGTCTATTACTATAATCTTGCGGACCTCTACGTCCATACATCAGAGATCGAAGTTGAAAGCATGACAACCTTAGAGGCTTCTGCATGCGGTTTGCCGGTACTTGTATCGGATTCCGATAGAAGCGCGGCAAAACAGTTTGCGCTTGATCAAAGGTTTTTGTTTAGAAACAATGACGAAGATGATCTAGCTCAAAAAATAGATTATTGGTTTGAAAATCAAGAAGAACTTGACGACACACGCAAGACTTTCCATTTTAACTCTCGAAAATACCATATTAAGTATTCTTTAGATAAACTAGAGGAAGTCTATGCCAATGTCTGCAGGCAAAGCCAAGCCCCCTGAACAAGCAATTTAGCCGCAAATAGTGGTGCCGTCAATTGTCACATCATGGACAAGCCCTTTCTCGAGCATGTTATTGATGCGGCTTTCCATTTTTGAATCAAGAAATACCTTGCGGCATCCATCTACTTTGAAAGAGCAGC
>SLFE01000264.1 GCA_007124415.1 Waddliaceae bacterium
AAAGCGTAAAGGGCGTCGATCAGTTCTTTAGCGTACTGGCCTCTAGGGAGCTTGATCTCTATTTCGACATGCTCGGCGGTATAGTCGTAAATGGAATCGATTTTTATCTTTCCCCTCTTGGCCGCCTCGTCAATCGAACGGATCAGCGATTCTGTCGTCGTTCCGTAGCAAATCTCGGTAATGACCAGGGTTTTGGGATCGCGGACCTCAATTTTTGCCCGTAGCTTGATTTTCCCGTTCCCCATTCGGTAGTCGGAAGCGTCCATGATGCCGCCGGTAGGAAAATCGGGAAGAAGGGTATAGCTTTCCCCCTCGAGAATCGCGATTTGCGCTTCTAAAACCTCGGAGAAATTATGCGGCAGGATGCGCGTCGACATGCCGACAGCGATTCCCTCGGCACCCTGCATCAAAAGCAGCGGTATTTTAGCCGGAAGGGAGACAGGTTCTTTTTTCCGCCCGTCATAAGAAGGAACCATTTCAGTGATTTGCGGGTTGAACATGGTCTCGACAGCAAGTGATGACAAACGCGTCTCGATATATCGGGAAGCGGCGGCGGGATCGCCGGTGTAGATGTTTCCGAAATTCCCCTGCTCGTCGAGGAGAAACCCTTTGTTCGCGATATGGACAAGCGCATCGGATATCGGAGCGTCGCCATGCGGGTGGTAGGCCATAGTCTGCCCGACGACATTGGCCACCTTGTGAAACCTGCCGTCATTCATGATCCACAATGTGTGGAGAATACGCCTTTGCACAGGCTTCAAGCCGTCGGCGATATCGGGAATGGCCCGGTCGAGGATCACATAAGAGGCGTAGCGCACATAGTGATCTTCCATCAATTGCTTTAAGTCGGTTGCTTTAGAGTTCTTCTTGTTCATGGATCAGGTTGTTCATGATAAATTGTTTTCGGTCTGGCGTATTTTTCCCCATGTAAAATTGCAAAGTGGGCTTGATATCGGAAAAATGGTTTACCGTTACAGGGCTGATCCGCATATCGGGCCCCAAAAACTGCTTGAACTCGCCGGGAGATATCTCGCCAAGCCCTTTAAAGCGGGTCACTTCCACGCCCTTTCCCAGTTTTTGCGCCGCTTTGTCTTTTTCCTTCTCGGAGTAGCAATAAATCGTCTCTTTTTTATTGCGCACTTTAAAAAGGGGCGTTTCAAAAATGTAGAGATGGCCGTTTAACACCAAACCCTCGAAATAAGTGAGGAAGAAAGTCATCAGCAAGTTGCGGATGTGCATGCCGTCAACGTCGGCATCGGTGGCGAGCACCACCTTGTTGTAGCGGAGGTTCTCGAGGTCGTCTTCAATGTTGAGCGCGCTCATAACATTGAACATCTCCTCGTTCTTATAAAGCTGGTCCATCTTCATGCCGAAGACATTGAGAGGCTTTCCGCGCAGGGAAAAAACAGCCTGCGTCATGGGATCCCTCGAGGCCACAATAGACGCGCTTGCCGAGTCCCCTTCCGTCAAAAAAATCATCGTTCTGTCGCTGAACTTCGACTTGTCGTTAAAGTGGTATTTGCTGTCGCGAAGCTTAGGAATTTTAAACGAGATTTTCTTCTGTTTTTCCTTAGCTTCCTTTTTGACCGCGGAAAGCTCGCGCCGCAGCTTCTCGTTAAACGCGATCCGTTCGATAAGTTTTTTTGCCGGCTCCGGATTCTTATAAAGCAGGTTGGCAACAGCCTCCTTCACTTCCTGAACGATCTCGCTTCTGATTTCAGTATTTCCCAGCTTGTTTTTCGTTTGGGACTCGAAGATCGGATCTTTGAGCTTCACCAGAATCGTCCCGACAATACCTTCTCGAACATCGACGCCCTGAAAATTCTTTTTCGCGTAGGCGTTGACGCCTTTTAAAATACCCTCGCGGAAGGCGGAAAGATGGGTTCCTCCGTCGGAGGTGTACTGGCCATTGACATAAGAGAAATGAGTCTCTCCGTAGCTTTGCGTATGAAGAAATGCAAACTCAAGATGCTTGCCGGCATAATACAGAGGCTCATAAAGCCTTTCATCCGCATCCACCTCCGAAGTCAGAAGGTCGAGGAGGCCGTTTTCGGAAACAAATGTGTTTCCGTTGTGCTTGATGACAAGTCCTTTGTTCAGATAAGCGTAATTCCAAAGCCGCTTGTGGACGAACTCCTCTTCAAAGCGGACCGCCTTGAAAATCTCGGGATCGGGAACAAACTCGATGCAGGTGCCGTTTTTTTCTTTCGTTGCCCCCTTTTTCTCCTTCTTCAATTTACCCTGATTAAATTCTGCTTCAATCATTTTCCCGTCGCGGAAACTTTTCAGGACGAATTTTTCGGAAAGAGCATTGACCGCTTTTGTTCCCACGCCGTTTAATCCGACGGAGAATTGAAAGACGTCGTCGTTATATTTCGCGCCCGTGTTGATCTGGCTGACGCACTCGATCGCTTTACCCAGAGGGATGCCCCTGCCAAAGTCCCTGACCTTGACCCTCCCGCTATTGTAGTCGATATCAACATCGATCCTCTTGCCGTGATTCATGATGAACTCATCGACGCTGTTGTCGATAACTTCTTTGAGCATCACGTAAATTCCGTCGTCCTGGTGGGAGCCGTCGCCCAATCGGCCGATATACATGCCGGAGCGCAGGCGGATATGCTCAAGAGCGTCCAGGGTTTTAACGGAGGATTCGTCGTATTTTTTCGCCATAATTAAAATTTATATTATAATAGTAAAAAAGGAGTAATTATGGGACTCCATGCTAATAAAGATTTTAGTGAGAAAAACGTTAAAAATCAAGAAAAAAGACTCAAAAACCTCACTTCCGACATCGATTTAATGCGCGCCCATCTTTGGAGCAAGGTGATCGGAACGCGCGACCGCATCCGCATGGCACTTAAGAACGTCGACCAAATCAAAGAAACCAAGGAACATGTAAAAAAGATTTTTTCCGAAACACAAAAATCTATCAGCGAGAATCTTAAAGATTTTAAACAATCTCATTCGGAAGAAGAAATTTCCGAATTGATCAATCAGCTCGCAGACCGCAGCGAAACCCTTCACCCCGAACGCTCCCCCCTCTACGACCTTGAGGATGACTGGGATGAGAAAGACATCAAAGATCTCGCTAAAGATCTCGACCGCGGCTGGAACGAACTTAAAGAACAATTCGAGCATCCTTAAAAATAAGACTCTCGTGTATGGTGCGAGGTATGGGGAATACGCCTTTTAAGAACAAGTCCGTGCTGATCACCGGAGGAACCGGCTCCTTCGGACAGGCTATGGCGAAAAAACTTCTTGAAGAAGACATTTGCTCCAAAGTGATCATATTCAGCCGGGACGAGTGGAAGCAGTGGGAAATGCAAAGGTCCGACCCGATTTTCACAAGCCATAAAATCCGCTACTTTCTCGGAAGCATCCGCGATCTTAAACGGCTGAATCTGGCGTTCCGCGACGTCGACATCGTCATTCATGCCGCCGCCCTCAAGCAAGTTCCCGCCGCCGAATACAATCCGTCAGAGTTCATCCAAACCAATGTCACCGGCGCTATGCACATTATCGAAGCTGCCATCGAGCGCAAAGTCGAAAAAGTGATCGCCCTGTCAACGGATAAATCGGTCAATCCCGTTAACCTGTATGGCGCCACCAAGCTTTGCTCGGACAAATTAATCATTGCCGCAAACGCTTATGTCGGCAACCAGAAAGTTCCCAAATTCAGCGTCGTACGCTACGGCAATGTTTTAGGCAGCCGCGGCAGCATCATACCTTTGTGGAAGCAAATGGTTGAAAGCGGAGCTAAAGCCCTTCCCATAACCGATCCGGACATGACCCGTTTTTGGATCACACTGGACGAGGCTGTCGACTTTGTGTCCCGCTGCGCCCGAGTGATGAAAGGAGAGGAAATTTTCGTCCCGAAAATCCCGAGCGCCAAAACCATCGACCTCGTTAAAGCCCTCTCTCCGAAAATCAAAACGGAGGTGATCGGCATAAGGGAAGGAGAAAAGCTGCATGAGCTGCTGATCAGTCCTGAGGAGGCCCCCTATACCTTCGAGCACGAGGACTACTACACTCTGCTCCCTCCTGTCCACGACCGCAGTTTGGAAGATCGGATTTCGCGTCAAAGGTACAAAGGCAAGCCCGTACCCAAAAACTTCAGCTACGGCTCGGACAACAATCCCGACATGTGGAGCATCAAAAAACTTAAGCGAATTCTTTGACGCAAGATTGCGGCCTAATCTTTCACGGATTGGACGCCGGGGATTTCAACGTCGGGAAAATTGACCGCATAACGGACTTTAGCCATCGTCAATGCAATAACGTCTTTAAATGCCATTATGTAATCGGCCAACAGCTCGGCCGCTTCATCTGAAAAAAGATGTCCGCGCATTTGCAAAACTTCTGCGGGATCGTCCCTTCCCCCGTCGCAGATATTTCTCAAGACGCTGAAAAAAACCGCGACCTTTTCCCTGCTGTCGATGGGAAGGTGCCTGATATCCACAGGGATTTCCGCCTCTTTAGCAGAGATCCATTCCCTTTTTCGAGTCGAATATTTAGCCATGCCGAAATGGCAGACGCCATGCCGAAAAAAAGGAGCTTTGCCTTCGCTGACTTCACTTTCCCAATGCGCCGAAGAGAAAAGGCGTGTTCCTTCGGGAGCATTTTGGATCTCTTGGTAATATTTTTTTACCAGCTGAAGTCCAATACCTTCCTTCATATAGCTTTTATCTTTGATATGCTCGACCCGGCTGATCATTCTTGTGTCCGG
>SLFE01000200.1 GCA_007124415.1 Waddliaceae bacterium
AGGACTGCTTGTGGGCATTAACCTGCTGTTTTACGGCCTCAGCCTGCTCTTTATCACTATCGAAGCATAAGAGAAGCTGACACTACGCCGATAATAAGAGTAGCTACAATTTTCAAATTCGAGGATGTATTATATGGTTGGTCATCAGTGATATCATTGACGTTGCGTTGGCGGTCAGAAGTGAGCCAGGGGCTTTCCGACGAGGCGATTTGCGGCTCCATAACAATTGGCCAATAGTTTTCATTTGAAATAGACATCTAATCTCCTTTGTTAAATTAGCGGCCACGATTATGACTAGGAAATCGATTTTTGTCAATTCACCGGGATTAGGGTCGCAATCAGGGTATTACACAGTCAGCTTGCCGAACTTTTTTCTCTGTTCACCCCTTTCAGAAACGTAAATGGTGAAAAATCCCATAGTTCCAATTCCCAGGGCTGCAGGTATGACAGCCAGACCGTAGATAAGAGCTAGCGACTCGCCCGGGCCTCCCATCGCGCCGACAACAAAACCTATAACAGCATGAAAGGCATACCCGAAGGTCATGATAATCATGTTGGCCACTGCAGTTGTCAAACCGGCAACCTCTTCTCGCACATAGGTCGAGGCTTTGTATATCGCCAAAATTTGGTAAGCGCAGCACACCCCAACAATAATGAAACAAAGAGTTAAAAGAGCGGGAGCTATATTCAATAACAGAAGCAAACCGAAACACGCCGCCATGGTTGCGCCGGCTCCGATAATCGTAGCCGGATAGCCGCCGACTTTATCGGCGATCAAGCTGAGCAGTGGAGCTCCAAAGCACATGCCGATAAATATCATCGACGGCATACTTGCTGCCAATGCCGTATCGTAGCCGTAAACCTGCTTTAAAAATACATTTCCCCATACATCTGCAAATCCTTCAAGCGGCCCCACCATAAGACCTGCGAACACACAAGATAATATCACCTTTTTGTTGCCCAGTACTTCTTTAATATCGGAAATGATTGTGCCCCCGGCCTCCCTCTTTCCCGAAGGAACAATTACAAAGGTGAGCAAAGCCAATAACAGGCCCGCTCCGGCAAATAGCTGGATGACGGCCTGATAGCCAAAAACCTCTTTCATATAAGCCACGGGTCCGCCGCCGTAAATAGCCCCGATCAATCCAATTGTCACAGAAAGGCTGAGCATGCGGGGAAACCGCTGCTCACTGAAAGTCATCCTGATGATTTTAAAGACGCCCAGGATGGCTGCAGAAGACCCCAGGCCGATCAAGAACCTCCCGGCAATCGGATAGACCCAGTGTTCGGCAAAGAGCAGCGGGAGCAATCCTGCGACAGTTAAAAGTATGCAAGCGGTCATGACCTTGCGAGGACCGAAGCGATCGAGCATAATCCCGACAGGCAAATGCAGCAATGAGTAGCCGATGTAGTAAACGCCGGAGAATTGACCGAAGGCAGCCGCGCTTATATCAAACTGCTGCATAATGTCGTCCATCATAATATTTGGCATGACTCTTAAAATATATTGGTATGCGTAAAACACGGATGCGGTTATCCACACCACCCATGCAATCACCCGCGAATTTGAACTAGACGTACTCATAGTACCTATTCCTTCTTTTAGTACTGTTTCAAGATTAATCGGTTAATAATGCCGGGAGTATTCAAATTAATTTTATGCCTATCGGCACAGCAAGAACAGTAAACGGCTTGTAGAGGTAGTCAATTTAATTTTCATTAAAGAAATTATATCACAACCGCTTCATAATTATCAAGTCAAAATTTCGGTCAGGCGAGAGGTCTCGCGCCGAGGGAATAGCCGAAGCTATTGCCGAGGAGCGATCGCTCGACATATGAAGCCTCGCAGCCGACCGAAAAGGTGAGGAAGGCCAATTTATTCACAGCAAGAAAGGGGGCCTTTTGAATAGCGATCGGACACAACTTCATGGACGAATGTTGAGATAAGGGAGGCGGCAAGGTGAGCGGTTCTTCCGTCGCAGTCATATTTTGGGTTCATTTCGGCGACATCGAAGCCGATAGTTAGCCCGGAGCGGGCAAGAGTTTTTATTTGGGGCAGGACATGGTAGGGAAAGAGCCCTAAGGGCTGAGGAGCGCTGACGCCCGGCGCAAAAGGTGCTGCAAAAACATCGAGACATACTGTGGCATAGATCCCCAGCTTCTCAGAAAGAACGCTTTCCAGAATATGATCTTTTTGACTTACGCCGGAATGGTAGGCCTCAGCCGAAACATAGCGGACTCCATAATTCTTGGCTGTGTTGAACAGGGCGGACGTATTGCCGAAGTTTTGGATGCCGAAGCAGGTATAATGAAAGGGCAGTTCACGGCTCCGGCAGTCTTCTGCTATCTGGAGGAATGAGGTCCCCGAACTTCCCTGTTTTTTTCCGTTTAAGGGACGCATATCAAAGTGGGAGTCGAAATTAATGATGGAAAATTCGGTCTCAGGCAGGGCTTGCCTAAGTCCCTGATAGTGGCCCCAGGATATTTCATGTCCGCCGCCTATCAAAAGGGGGAAAATCCCCTGCTCCAAAAGAGCGTGAACTGTTTTGGCGAGGCACTGCTGGGCCGCCTCTAAGTCCCCGTCATCGCATGTTATGTCTCCAACATCGAAAAATTTCCAATTCTCGGGAACGTTTGCGGGAAATTTGGCCAGCGTTTCCCTGATTGCGTCAGGTCCCTTGACGGCTCCTGTGCGGCCATGGTTGCGTTTGACCCCTTCGTCTGAGGCGAATCCCAATAAGCCGAAATTCATTGCGTCTGACGAGACGGCAAGAGGCTGCCTGAGATCATCGCAGATAAAAACTTCATGAAACCTTCTAGCCCCAGGGCCGTCGCTCCTTCCCTGCCAGGGAGTTTTGCTGGCCGGCCTGTAGCGGCCCACCCAGTCGTGATCATCATACAGCATATGTCGCCTCTCCTCCGGTAAAGACCATGTGCGGGGTCAGTGTTCCCTGATGATACAGGATTTCCTGATATTTGCCTGTCGGAAATACAGAAAAATCGGCACGCATTCCCGGTTTTAAAATTCCTCTGTCTGATAATTTTAATGCGGAGGCAGCTCTCGCTGTGATCGCGGCGAATGTTTCTGCCATGGACAATTTCTCATAAGAGCTTAAAATCGCCGCTTCCGTAAGCAGATCTCCCATCGGAGCTGATCCGGGATTCCAATCCGATGCAATAACAAGGGAAAGCCCTTCCCAAAGCAGTTTTTTTGCAGGCGCAAATTTCATGCCGAGGCCAAGGGAGGCTCCGGGTAGCGCAATGGGGATAACGTTCGACTCAACCAGATGTTTAATATCTTCAATACCGGTCTCTTCGAGGTGGTCGACGCTCAAGGCCCTGATCTCGGCTGCGAGCCTGGCGCCGCCTTGCGAGAATTGATCGCCGTGAATGACAAGATCGAACCGCTTTTCTTTAGCTTTTTGCAAATAGTATCTTGCATCGTCGACTGAAAAGGCTCCTTTCTCAACAAAGATATCGATGCGTTTTGAGAGTTTGCTTTCGATTAGGATAGGAAACAAATTCTTTATGAGATAGTCAAGGTAGGATCTTGCAGTCTCAAACTCTTCCGGCTTAAGATGGGCGGCAAGACAAGTGGGTATGAGTGAAACGGGCTGAATTTGCTCGGCATTGGCAATGATTTTAAGCATTTTTACTTCCGACTCGACTGTCAGGCCATATCCGCTTTTTACCTCGCATGTCGTAACGCCTCGGGAAAGCATCCTAGAGGTCCTGCTTAAGACTCCCTGAAGCAGCTCTTCAAAACTAGCAGCACGGGTTTGCTTGACTGTATTTTTAATTCCTCCGCCGCTCATGGCGATCTCCTGATAAGTGCTGCCGCCAAGCTTCAATGCGTATTCCTCTGCGCGCGAGCCGGCAAAGCAGATGTGGGTATGAGCGTCGACAAAGCCGGGAAGGACGACAGAAGGAAAATCTATTTCCAAACGCTTTCCGGCAAAATCATCCAAGTCCGCATACCTTCCGACGGCATCGATAATTCCGTTTCGCATAATGATTCCGGCATTATCGATAATCTGCAGATCGCTATCGTCAAGCGGCCCCCGTGGACACAATCCATCCATGGTGATCAATTGATGAAAAGGGCCGACGAGAACGGCTTCATTAGAGTAGGATGTTTTTTTCATTTCCATAATTTATCGCATCTTGGTATCCCGCGTCTGCATGGCGGATCACGCCGACGGCAGGATCGTTATGCAGCACTCTTTTCAAACATCGCTCGGCCCTTTCACTGCCGTCGGCGCAGATGACCATACCGGCATGTTGGGAATATCCCATGCCGACTCCCCCGCCGTGGTGAAAAGAGACCCAGGTCGCGCCTCCGGCGGTATTGGCCATAAGATTTAAAAGCGGCCAATCCGATATGGCGTCGGATCCGTCCTTCATCCCTTCTGTTTCTCGGAAGGGCGAAGCCACAGAACCGGTGTCCAAATGATCGCGGCCGATAACAACAGGAGCGCTGACAATCCCCTTCCTCACAAGCTCATTAAACTTCAATCCCGCTTTCAAGCGGTCTCCGAGCCCGAGCCAGCAAATCCGGCTCGGCAACCCTTGAAAGGCGATTTTTTCTTTGGCAACTTCGAGCCAATGAATGAGATGACGGTCTTCGGGAAAAAGTTCCATCAAAGCCTCGTCTGTTCTATAAATATCTTCCGGATCGCCCGAAAGCGCCACCCATCGGAACGGTCCTTTACCCAAGCAGAACA
>SLFE01000278.1 GCA_007124415.1 Waddliaceae bacterium
CAACGGATGCGGAAAATCCAATATAGCCGACGGGATGAGGTGGGTGACCGGCGAAAAATCGGCAAAATCGATGCGAAGCCCTTCGATGGCCGATGTGATCTTTTCGGGAACGCAGACCAGAAAACCGTTGAATTTCGCGGAAGTGACGTTGATGCTTTCCGATGTCGAAGAAGACCTTCCTACAGAGTACGACGAGGTCGCGATCACAAGGCGGCTGCACCGCAGCGGAGAGTCGCAGTATTTGATCAACGGCAACACGGTCCGCCTCAAAGATATCGAAGACTTGTTGTCCGGTACCGGCATCGGCCGCAACGCAATTTCGATTTTCGAGCAGGGTAAAATCGACCAGGTCATTTATTTGAATCCCGAGGAGAGGCGCTCCATTATTGAAGAGGTGGCCGGCATTTCCCGATTCATCACACGCAAAAAAGAAACTCTCCGCAATCTGAAAAAGACCGAAGACAATATCGCGAGGGTTTACGATATTTTGAGCGAAGTGGAAAAGCAAATGAAGACAGCGGAAAGGCAGGCGGAAAAAGCTGTGGTCTACAGGGAAAAAAAGGAGAGGCTCGAGTCTTTGGACAAAAGCTTGCTCGTCACTAAATGGCGTCAATACGGCGAGGAGGGCGCGTGCCTTCGAAAGCAGTTTCAAGGCGCCGAAGCGGAGTTGGAACAGGCAGCTAAAGACCTTGCTCTTCAGGAACAGCAGCTGCATCAATTAAAAACCGTTCTTGAAGAGCGCGAACAAGTGCTTCGAAACAAGAGCGAGACGCTTTATGAGGCAAAGAGCAAAAAAGAGCTTCAGCAGCAGACCATTCGAGTCAATCATGAGAAATTGCAGCAGGCCGAAGAAAGTCAGGAGCGCTTGATACGCGAGCTTTCCGATCTGAAACAAAAAAAATCTTCTTATGAAGAAGAAATCGACAGGCTTAAGGCGCAAAAAGATACATTCGACACAGAGCTGCGGCAGCAGGAAGCCGAGTTGAACGCCGAAAAAGAGAAGACGGAAAAAATCGAAGCTGAAGTAGCCGTTCTTAGAAGCCGTCATCAAAACGCGCAAAACGAGCGTTTGGAATATGTGCAGATCGAAAATCATTCGGAAGCCGATTGGAAGCAGACAAAACTTAAGTTGGATCATTTTTATGAAAGGCGGGACCAGGGGAAGGTGAGGCTGAGCGGGCTTGGCGCCGATATCGAGGGGTTGGAAACGGCCCTGGAGAAAAAACGGCAGGAAATGCGCCTGGCCTCGGAAGCTGTCGACAAGCAAAAAAAAGCTTTGGAGCAGCTTGATGATCAGGCTGTAAAGTGCGAGCGTTCTCTTAAACAGGCGCAAGGCGATCTCGACAAGCTTCAGCGGGGATTGACTGAAAACGAGGCGCGTAAAAAGGTTCTCGTACGTTTGAAAGAAGAGATGCAGGGATTTTCAACGGCAACAAAAAAATTGATGAAGGAGTCCAAAAGTTCCGGAAGTCCTCTTCATAATAGGCTGCAGGGCTTGTATGAGCTGCTCGTTCTCGACGCGGAAGCTCAAGAGCCCCTTTCTGTCGCGCTCAGGCCATACAATCAGACTCTGGTCGTTAAAACAAAGCAGGAATTCAATCTTGTTCTCGACTATGCCCGTAAGCATGGCCTGAAAGATTTTTCAATCCTTTGTCTTGAGCATGTGAACCTTCCGCTGACCAAAGAACTGATTCATCATTTTCTTCAGAAAATTCAGGTGGTGTCCAACCCCGAAGAGGTTTTTGCGCAAGGAGAGCTTCAGGATTTCGAGTACTGCACGAAGGACAATGCTTTTATTGATCGCCACAAGGTCGTTTTTTATCCCGGAAAGGAAGAGAACAATGCTTTCCTGAGGGAGGCCGAGCTCAAAACTTTGAAGAGCGATATGGCAGCCGTTGAAAAAGATAAAAAGAATCTGGAAGGGTCGCTTGAAAATATTCAAAAGGAGCATCAGGATTTGCAGCGGCGGAAAATCGAAACCGACAAGGCGTTGAGAAAAGACGAGATGACTCTGGTCGAGGTCAACTTCTCTCTTCAAAGAGCCTCCGCCGATTTGGAAAAAGCAAAAAAAGAAAAGCATGATCTAGAGGCCGAGCTTCAATCTTTGGAGACAACCATTTCAGATCTCAAGAAAAAGCTGGATGATTTGAGCCGGAAATATGAAGAGGCCAAACAAAAAGCCAGGCAGACTCTCGAGGCCAACTCCCAGACAGAGTCCGAATTGGCGGCCCTCTCGGAGTCTCTTGCAGCCCGGCAGCGAGTTTTAAAGGAAAAGGAGCAGGCCTACAAGCATCTTTATGAAAAAAATCAAGAGATGGCGTATCAGCTGAACTTGCTGACCCACAAGAGACAGCAAGCCGGCCAAGAAGAAGGCAAGATTGAAAAAGAGCTCCAAAAATTGGATCGAATGCGGCAAGAGCTGGGCGGCGAAGATGAGAAAAGCGCAGACAAGCTAGAAGAGGCCGACAAAACGCTCCAAAGATTTGCCGAAGCTGTCAAGGAAGAAGAAAATACCGTCCGCGAACATAAGCTGCGGATTGAAAAAGTCGAGTCGGATACGGCGCGAAGAAGATCGATTGAGAAAGAACTGATCGAAAAGAAAAATCAATGGGAAGTGAAGCTCTCGCAAATTTCTTCGCACTGCGAGTCTCTTGAGCATGAACTCGATGAGAGATACCAGCTCTCCATGGATGACGAACAGTTGTCCGAGATTGAACGCATTGAAATTTTAAGCGAAGCGGAAAAAGAATTAAAATCTTTGAGGCAGAGCATAGAACGGATCGGACCTGTGAATATGGAGGCGATCGAAGAAAAAGAGCAGCATGCCGAAAGATACTCTTATCTTAGCAAGCAAGTGGAGGATCTCGAAGAGTCTAAGAACGAGCTTTTGGCGATCATATCCGAGCTTGAGAAGGAAAGCCGCAAACTTTACGAAGAGACATTTGCCGAGGTCAGGGAAAATTTCAAAAAGAACTTCGAGATTCTTTTCCGAGGAGGCGAGGCCGACCTTCGGCTGACAGGTTCGGAAGATGTTTTGGAGGCCGGAGTCGAGATTACAGCGAAACCTCCGGGCAAGCAAATGCGCTCCATCACTCTCTTGTCGGGCGGCGAGAAGTGCTTGACGGCCCTTGCCTTCCTCTTTGCTATTTTCGAGGTGAAGCCGGCACCCTTTTGCATCCTTGACGAGATCGACGCGCCCCTCGACGATTCGAATATACAAAGGTTTGTCGAGGTGCTTAAACAATTCACCGATAAGTGCCAGTTCATTATCGTCACCCACAACAAACGAACTATGTCCATCGCCGATACTTTATACGGCGTGACCATGGAAGAAAAGGGAGTATCCAAACTCCTGTCGCTGGAATTTCAGAAAGGCCAGGCTTTCTCCGAACCCGATCTTGTCGAAGCTTAAGCCTTAGCTTCGATGATCAATTCGTTAAGCTCTCTGGCCGTACGCTCTGAGAAATAGGGAAAGAAGCGGTCGAATTTGTGCCTTTTCTTCATTGGGATGAGAAACATTTGCATGATGACAGACAGGGGCGGATTGGGAATGTGAGGCTCGTCTTCCGGATCGAGGTCGACGGCTATGCCGTACAAGCCCTTTTCTTCCACATACTTAATTTTCGTGATTGATTTTAAGGGGAAGGTCAGCAGGTCGTGGCCATGCCTCAAGTAGTGGAGATTGCCGTCGTTTGTGACAGTGAGGGTATTCGGGTTGGATTCGAGCTTGGTGATCCTCTTATAGGGGATCAAACCCCATGCGATAAAAAAGAAGCTGACAAGCCAGAGTGCGATTCCCCAGTTGGTAAGGGTTTGCGGCGAAATGAATGCCCCTGAATAAACTAGAAGAGTAATGCCGATCAGGGCCAGCAAGCTTCCCCGAATGATGAGAAATCTCTTCAGTCCTCGCTTAATTGTGGTGCGCAGTGTGATGGAATCCATATTTTGCTTTTTCTGAATTCAATTATCTTTTACATTGCATTGTGTCATGTTGAGACAATTTAACCCACGATTTTTTCTTATTTTTGTTGGTATTTTGATAGGATTTTACTGTCAACTGTGGGCTGATCCTTTAGCTGTGAATTCAGGGCCGGGCATGAAGCCTCCCGAGACCGTGACTGAATTGAACTGGGACGGCTGGTTCACCATGGCGGTTTTAATTCTGATGTTTATCGCTCTTATCAGGGAAGTCAGGCCTCCCGATATCGTTATGGTTGTCGCGGCAGGTGTTTTGACAGTGGGGGGCGCCATCAGTCCGACTCAGCTTCTTATCGGCTTTTCCAACGACGTGATCGTGACGATAGCTCTTCTCTGCATTGTTGTCAGAGCTTGGCAGGCGAACGGGCTGCTCACCGTCTTTCAAAACTACGTGCTTCCTAAAACAGACAAGTATTTCAAGCAAATGATACTGATTTTGACACCTGTGGCCGCCCTTTCGGCCTTTATGAATAATACCGTTATCGTATTGATGATGACGCCGGTGCTAAGAAGCTGGGCGTTAAAGAAACATCTGTCTCCGTCTAAATTTTTGATTCCTCTTTCCTATGCTTCGATAGTGGGGGGGGCTTTGCACATTGATCGGAACATCGACAAATTTGATTATTGACGGGCTTTTAACCCCTGATTGTGACCCTAATCCGCGGTGAGCGCTCTAGAAAATGATTAGATTTTTCATCTTCTGAGGAAGGCATGTCTTTAGACATGGCTGACGAAG
>SLFE01000248.1 GCA_007124415.1 Waddliaceae bacterium
TCTTCTTTGATGTCTTGTATCGCCCGCTCGCGAACCTCTTCGGGGGTCACGTGGTGGGAAGAGGGATAGATGACGGCTTCGGGCAGGCGCCTCAAAACCTTGCCCGTAAGGGGATCGATTTCGCTGATCCTTTCGATTTCGTCGCCGAAAAACTCGACCCTGACGGCGAGGTCGTCCTCATAGGCGGGAAAAATCTCAAGAACATCGCCCCTGACGCGGAACGAGGCCCTCGCGAAGTCGATGTCGTTTCTCTGGTACTGCATTTCGACAAGGTGGAGCAAAACATCGTCGCGCCGCACCTCTGTGTCGACATGAAGCCGCAGGTTCATGCCGCGGTAATATTCCGGAGAACCCAGTCCGTAGATGCAAGACACGGACGCGACGATGATGACGTCGTCCCTTTCAAGAAGGGAGCGGGTGGCGCTGAGACGCATCTTGTCGATTTTGTCGTTGATGGCCATGTCCTTTTCGATATAAGTGTCTGTGCGGGCGATATAGGCCTCGGGCTGGTAGTAATCGTAGTAGGAGACAAAATACTCGACGGCGTTGTTCGGGAAAAAGGCCTTGAACTCCTGATAGAGCTGGGCGGCGAGCGTTTTATTGTGAGCGAGGACAAGGGTCGGCTTTTGGACATTTTGGATGATGCCGGCCATCGTGAAGGTTTTTCCCGAGCCTGTGATGCCGAGCAGAACCTGCGACCGGCTGCCGGCAAGGATTCCTTCGGAAAGCGCGCCGATCGCCTTCGGCTGGTCGCCGAGGGGCTCGTATTTCGAGACAAGCTCAAACGGCATTTTGCCTCTCCCGGGCTACGCGGGATATCTTTTTCCAAGTTCCGGCGACCCCCATGGCCTGATGCACGGCCTTCATGGTCTCGGCGGCGATTTCATTCATCTTGTTGGTGCCGCGGTAAAGGATTTCCTCGACAAGCCCTTTTTCATTTTCAAAAGAGAGGCGCCTTTCGCGGATAGGCTCGAGAAAGAGGTTCAAAGCGGCCGCCAGCTTGTCCTTCACTTCAACATCGCCGACAGCCCCCTTCCGATAGCGCTCTTTCAAATCGAGCACTTCGTCTTTGTCTTTGTTGAAAATATCGTGATAGTCAAACACAGGATTGCCCTCGACAGTGCCGGGAACGTCGGCATGGACCCGCTTGGGATCGGTATACATGCCGCGCACCTTTTTGACCACGGTTTTGGCATCGTCGGAAAGAAAGATGCAGTTGCCGGCCGATTTGCTCATTTTCCCTTTGCCGTCGGTGCCGACAAGGGTCGGCACGGGGCTCATCATCGCCTCGGGCATGGGAAAAACATCGCCGTAGCACTGGTTGAAGCGGCGCGCGATATCGCGGGTGACTTCCACGTGGGCGGCATTATCCTTGCCGACGGGAACGTAGTGGGCCCTAGGGAGCAAAATGTCTGCCGACTGGAGCACCGGGTAGCCGAGAAGCCCGAAAGGGACGTTTTCAGGATCGATATGGGCGTTTCTGGCCATATCTTTCAAGCTCGGCAGCCCCGACAAGCGGTTGACCGACACCATGTTCTCGAAAAAAAGGTTGAGCTCATAGGTAGCCGGCACGGCCGACTGAAGGTAGATGACCGACTTTTCCGGGTCGATGCCGCACGCGAGATAATCGAGAACCATGTGGCGCAAATTCTCCCGCATGGCTATGATGTCGCCGCGCGCGGGCTTTGTGGTGAGCATATGCAGATCGGCGATGATGAAGATGCACTCGTATTTATCCTGCAGCTCGACCCTGTTTTGAATCGATCCGACCAAATGGCCAATGTGGAGTTTTCCCGTCGGCCTGTCTCCTGTTAAGATGCGTTTTTTTTCAGTCATTGCCTTCCTTTAAAAATAACGGAATATTCCGATTTTGTTGCCCAGCTCCAAAAGGATCATCAGCGCCGCGACGCCGCACGCCGCCGCAAGCGCCGGCTTGCCTCCGGGAGTTTTGAATAACGGCGATTTAAAATTCTTGCGATACCTTCCCCGCCATACCATAACGATCGGCATCACCACAAGCAGGGCGAGCACACCGATCATGCCGGCATAGTCCAAAGCCTTAAAAAACACCCTGTGAACCGTCAGAGCGAAAAAAAGAGGCGGGACAAAGGTGAGGAAATAAATCGACCACCTGCCGGAGGGCGTGTTTTCCACGCCGAGGCCGTCCGTCAAAAAATCGCGAAGGCTTAAAGACACGCCGAGAAACGACGTGACGATGGCAAAAAACAAAAACCACTGCGCCACATAACTCAGCCAGGGGCTGCCGACGTTCAGAATGATCAAATCGACAGCGTTCAACCCTTCGGCATACCCCTCAATCAGCCCGGCCGGCCCGCCGAGCGGTATGATTCCAAGCGTCACAAAAACCCAGACGCCGTTGATGATCAAAGGGACGGCGCCGCCGATCAAAATCACAATCAGCAAAGCCCGGACATTGCGATCCAAATAGCGGGTCACCGTCGGTATGATGATATGATAACCGAAGGAGGTTGCCGTCAATGCGACAGCTAAAGGGAGGAATCGCCAATTCCGGTAGGCCAGCAAGTCGACGTCCATATAGGGAAGGAGCCAGAAATTTAACACGATATAAGTGAGGACAAGCCCGAACATGAGAAAACGGTTCAAGTAGTCGACGTACTTGGCCCCCTCATAAACAAAAAAACTGAAAATCAGAATCAGCGGCAGAGGGCCGACCCAGTTCGGCATCTCGATTCCCGACACATAAGACAGAAAAGACAAAAACAAAGGGCCGCTTGCCGCCATATAAGCGGTCGTCAAAGTGTAGAGAAGAATCAGGTAAAGGACCCAGGAAACCGCTTCTCCCGGCTTTCCCAAAGTCTCCCTGGCCATGGAAATAATATTGACGCCGGGCTCTTTAATCCAGAGGTCGACCTCCAGAAACAAACAGGCGGAAAAAGTCATGAGAACCCAGTAAACCAGGAATAAAAGCAGAGTCGGCATAAAGCCTGCCAAACCGGTCTCGACCGGCAGGGCCAGAATCGCCGCGCCAATGGTCGTTCCCGACACAAGAAGTATGCCGCCCAGGATTTTTCCCCAACTTTCCACTAAAACACCTTCCACAAGTTCACCAACACAACCCAGGACGCAAACGCGATAACAAGGGCAAGGGCCGCGCGACCTCCCGGAACAATACGGACGGCATCCACTTTCAATACGTATCTGCCCCTCCACACCATCAGGGCCGGCATAATGCCGAAAAGGATGACAGCGCCGAAAGCCCCCGCATAGCTTAGCGCCTTCAGAAAAATGCCCGGATAGAGCATCGCGAGGATAAACGGAGGGACCAGGGTCATTAAACAAAGCAGGAATTTTCCTTTCCCGTCTTTTTTGATCGTCAAACCGTCGGCCAAAAAGTCAAGAAAGCTCAAGGCAACGCTCAAAAACGAGGAAACGAGCGCGAAAAAAGCGAAATGCTCGGCCAGCAAGAGAACGGTTCTTGAATCCACAATGTTTTTCAAGGCCAGCGTCGCGATCTCCCCAGTGTCTAGCGCCAGCTGAAACCCTTCAGCCGGAACAATCCCTAAAATCAGCGCTTCCCAGGCCAAGTAAATGACCAGGGGGATGAAGCTGCCGACAGCGACAACGCCGACAAGCTTTCTCGAGTTGCCGCCAAGATAGGTGGTCAGGCTCGGAATCAGGTTGTGGTAGCCGAAGGAGATGACCATAGCCGGTATGACCATCCACACCGCCGTCCAGTCGCTTCTGGCCAAAAGCGAAGGCTGGATATAGCCCGCGCCGGAAAACAAAAGAGAAAAATAAGAGGTGATCAGGCCGATCATGAGCAAACGATTGAACCAGTCGACAGCCTCGGTGCCAAAGTAAATCAGGACGCCGAAAAACACCGTGAACACAATGCTCCCCAGCCATTTCGGAAGCAGGAGGTCGAAGTCCTCGGCAATTCCGGCAAGAAGCGATCCGCTCCCCGCCACATAGGCGACCATAATCGAATAAAAAAGGTAGCAGAACAATATCCAGCCGGCGGCCTGCCCCACTCTTCCCAAAGTCCTTCCGGCCATCGAGATGATGCTGACATCCTCCCCAGTGAACCAAAGGTTCACTTCCAAAAGCAAAAGGCCCGTCGTCATCATGAACAGCCAGACGACAAAGAACATGACGCTGCTGGGAATGAATCCGGCGTTTGCGCTTAAGACAGGAAGTCCGAGCATGCCCGCGCCGATGCAGCATCCCGCTATCAGCAGGGAACTTCCCAGAACACTTCCATGATTGGCTTGCTTTTGACTCTCCATGAGACCAATAAGTTTACCAGTGAGGGCGATTATTCACAACAAAAGGGGATTGCAAAATAAATATTTAATTATTAAAAGATTGAGGCATTATCGAAAAGGAGGCAATCATTATGATCACCCCAAAGGAAAGAAGCGAGGCCGCCGGCATTCTGCACAGTCAAACCATAATCGGAAAAACCTGTTATGAGACCGCCCTTGAGTGCCTCATGATCTGGCAAATCTTTCAGGAAGTCGTCGGTTCATTGGACAGCCATACATTCATGCTTTACAAAGATGAAATTCAGTTGGATAAGGATCAAATGTTAAAATATATCCGAATTTCCCGTGAGGCTTTTAACAACATACGAACGCCAAATGAGTACCAGCAAACAATGAGTACGCTTGTCGCAAATATGCTGGAGATCGTCAGGAATTGGATCAGGGAGCTGCCCGATGAAAAAAAGAA
>SLFE01000003.1 GCA_007124415.1 Waddliaceae bacterium
CATGCAGCTTGTCTCCGACCGATTTGGCGGTTTCCCCGCCGATATTGGCGTCGATCTCGTCAAAAATGATGGCGGGCACATTCTCTTTCCCCGCAAGTAGAACCTGCAGGGAGAGCATGATGCGCGAAAGCTCTCCACCGCTTGCCGACTCAGTGACGGAAATCAGCTTCTCGCCGATATTCGGCCGGAAGAAAAATTCAACCCTGTCGTCGCCATGCGCCGTCCGATTCCGGCTTGCGACCTGTATTTGAAAGTCCACCTTTTGCATATTCAGCGAACGCAAATGCTTTTGCAGTGATTTTTCCATGACTGCGGCAGCTTCCACCCTTTGCTTTGTCAGCTCAGCAGCGAGGCGGCCGCACTCATCTTCTTGTTTTTCGATCTCTTTTTCGATCTCTTCGATTTGCCAATCAGCAGCCTCGAGCTCTTCAAGCTTCACTTCGAGCTGTTGCCGGTACTTGTGTATGTCTTCGATATTCGGGCCGTATTTCTTTTTAAGCCGGTGAATCGACTCGAGACGCTCGTTGATTTTCGCCAGCCTTTCGGGATTGTATTCAAAACGGCCTCCGCCCCTGTCCAATTCGTGGGACACCTCGCGAAGTTCGACCACTGCCTGATCGAATAAGCGATAAACTTCCGCCATCGCCGGATCGATTGCCGTCAATTCGTCAAAAGGCTTTTTCAGGCGGTTCAAACTCGGAATAATGCCTTGATCGCCATCTAAGGCGAGGGTGATTTCTTTGCAGGCCCCTGAGAATTCTTCGCTATTGGCGAGGAGGCGGTATTCTTGAAAAAGCTCATCATCCTCGGAAGGCTTGGGGTCTGTCTCCTCGATCTCCTCTTTCTCCCTCCGCACTGTTTCAAGCTCGCGCATCCTTTCGGCCTCGGATTCGGTCATTTCTCTGAGCTTTCGCTTCAAACCGCCAAGCTTTTGATAGGCAGCAGCGAACGCATCTGCGTCGCACCTGCCGAAGCGGTCCAAGACATCCCTGTGGAAATCTACCGATTGCAGCTGCCTGTTGGCATGCTGGCCGACGAACTTGACGAGCCGTCCGCCGATTTTCCTGAGAAGGGCCGCGGTTACCATCCGATCATTGACAAAGGCCCTCGATTTTCCGGACGAGGCAACTTCTCTTCGAATGATCAGCTCGCCTTCGTCATCGCGGTCGATGCCGCTTTGCTTAAGAAGCTCTAAAAATTCAGGATCGGACGGACAGTCGAAAACAGCCTCGACCACTCCTTTTTCCTTCCCCATTCTTAAGTAGTCGGCGTCGGCGCGGAATCCAAGCGCAAGAGATATCGCGGCCATAATGGCTGACTTGCCCGACCCCGTCTCCCCCGACAAGACGTTGAATCCCTCCTTGAAAGGAATGTCGGCATGTTCCACTAAAACGATATCGAAAATACGGATTGCTTTGATCACGGTTGATACGCTTGTTTCAAAACCTTTAAGAAATCTCCTCCGCTTGTGTCTGAGAGATAGCGGATGAATGCGTCGCTTTCGTATAAAACAACGACCCTGCCGCCTTCAAACTCTTTTGCGGATATATGGGAATCGGGCGCATAAAAATGATAAATGACAAGCTCGTCGAAGGGAAGGCTTTTTCCTTCCTCAAAATCTTCGGGCCTGTTGATTTCCTTCATCTTGTTCAATAACTCGACAACGAGATTTTGCTGGCCGAAATTCAACGTGTAAGGGACTTGTTCTTTTGCAACAACGGTTCCCCTGACATCGCCGGAATCGATCAATGGCTCCCGAGGTTCGACAAGAATCACTTGAAGCAGATTCGTCGAAAGCACCATGGCGGCTACCAAAAAAATGCCGCCTATAAGTATAAAAATCCAAGTTTTCATCTTGTATTTAAGATGGCATCTCGATTTTTAAAATGCAACTTGCAAACATTTTCAAGCTCTTGGGCTCCGTACTCTTTGACAAATTCTTTGCCTGCCGCGACAGTCTGCCTGCCGCCCCCTTTGGGAAAGACCGTCTTGTACTTTTGCCCCAGTTTTTCAAGCCCCGAGACAAAAGTCTTTCTCGCTAAAATGGCTCCGGCAGCCACGACAAGATCTTCTTCGCCGCGATGGCGCTGTACGATTTCAAGCTTCGGATATTTTTTACCGATCGCCCGCTCCATAACATATTCGGCGGCGAACTGATCGATAATCACCTTCCCGCACCCTGTCTGATCGACAAGTTTGCCGATTGCTGTCGCGTGTCCCCAGGCCAAAAGGTTGTTGAGGTTGGAAAAGCTTCTGTAGAGCTCATTGTATTTGGCGGGATTGATTACAACGATGTGGTGGGCAAAATGCTTTTCAATCTCTGCCGCCATTTTGAATATGGCCCGCTCGCCCATTCCTTTGGAGTCCCTGACGCCCAGGTCTTTAAGCCGGTCGATATTGCCTGTATCGGCATAGACCGCCGCGACGCAAAGCGGGCCGAAGAAATCCCCTTTTCCCGCCTCGTCGCTGCCAATTCTCGGGGACAAATCCGGGAGGGAAAAATCCTGTATAATATAGGGCTCCAGATAAAATTCGATAAACTCGTCTTTGTTTTTCCCCTGGACCGTGAGCTTGCCCGATTGATAAAGAGTACAGACAACACCGGGCTTTTTTCCGGAAAAAAGAGTGTATTGCGGCTTGGAGATCTCGAATCCCTGCTCTTTCAAATCCTCAAGAAGCTTTTCGGCAAGGGCGAGGTCGATGGTGGTGGAAAATGTGGAAGATTTACTCATAAGTATTAAAACGCCAGTGATGTGTTTGCTTCAAGATCCAGGGAATCGCCGCTTTTGGCTAGCGAGTACCGCTCGAAGCCCAGGCCGGCGATCATCGCGGCATTGTCCAAACTTAAAGTCCCCGACGGCCAGTAATAATGACGTTTTGGATTTTTTTCCGCAAACATTTCCCTCAATCTGCCGTTGCAGGTCACCCCTCCGCCGAAGATAATGGACTCGCATCCATAAAAAGCCGCAGCCTTCAGCGTCTTGCACACAATGTCTGAGAGAGCCGCTTCCTGAAACGAGGCCGCGAGATGAGGAATGTCGTCCTCGCTGATTAAAAGGGGCGACTTGTATTGGGATTTAGGCCCTTTTGCCGCGTAGAGGACGCCGGTTTTCAGCCCGCTGAACGAAAAGTCGAATGGACGGCTTTTCACCATTCCGGCCTTCAACGAAAAGCGCTTTGAATCCCCTCCTCTTGCGATTTTCTCAATCTCCGGACCGCCGGGATAAGGGAGCCCCAAAATCTTGGCGGTTTTATCAAAAGCTTCGCCGACAGCATCGTCCACAGTGTTTCCGATCAGCCGGTATTTGCCGACGCCCTCCATGTAGATCAAAGAGGTATGGCCGCCGGACAAAACAGCGCCCAGGCAGGGAAAGGGTACACGGTGCCCGTGCGACATCAGCGCCCCGTAAAGATGGGCCTCGATGTGGCTGACGCCGATAAAGGGGATGCCGGTCGCCCACGAGAGCGATTTGGCCGCGTTGATGCCGATCATCAAGGGGCCGATCAGCCCCGGTCCCTTGGCAACGGCGATCAGGTCGATGTCTTCAAAAGATACACCCGCATCAGAGAGCGCCTGATCGACCACGGGAAGCAATACATCGATATGCCTCCTGCAGGCCAGCTCCGGGACGACCCCTCCGAACTCGCGCTGAATGTCGATTTGGGACGAGACGACGTTCGAGAGGATTTCCCTCCCGTCCACAACGACCGCGCAAGCCGTTTCATCGCAAGTAGTTTCGATTCCTAACACAATCATAGTCAGCAACATTATACACGAATTTTGACTTTTTGACCTTGTCTTTTTTCGATTTTTAGGCTTTACTTATAGTTTAGGAGAAAATGACAATGGACAAAAAATTTTTAGACTACCTCTCAGAACAAATTTCCGAAATTCGAGACCAGGGCCTGTACAAAGAGGAAAGGGAAATCGCCTCTCCCCAAAGCTCCCATATCAAGCTCTCTTCCGGAAAGGAAGTGCTCAACTTCTGCTCGAACAATTATTTAGGACTTGCCGACAACCCCGAAATCATCGAATCGGCAAAAAAAAGTTTTGACGAGTTCGGCTTCGGCCTCTCTTCCGTCCGCTTCATCTGCGGCACCCAGACCATCCACCACGAGCTTGAAAAAAAGATATCCGAGTTCCTCGGCACCGAAGACACAATCCTCTACCCCTCCTGCTTCGACGCCAACGGCGGGCTCTTCGAAACCCTTCTCGGCCCGGAAGACGCCGTCATCAGCGACCAGCTCAACCACGCGAGCATCATCGACGGCATCAGGCTTTGCAAAGCCAAGCGACTCCGCTACGCCAACAACGATATGAAAGACCTTGAAGAGAAGCTCAAAGAGGCCGAAGACTGCCGCTTCCGCGTCATCGCCACCGACGGAGTGTTTTCGATGGACGGCATTATCGCCAACCTTTCCGCGATCTGCGATCTGGCAGACAAATACAACGCCCTCGTGATGGTCGACGACTGCCACGCGGTCGGATTCATGGGAGAAAACGGCAAAGGGACCCACGAAGAGTGCGGCGTGATGGGGCGTGTCGACATCATTACGGGAACCCTCGGCAAAGCCTTGGGCGGAGCGACGGGAGGATACACATCCGGGAAAAAAGAAGTAATCGAAATGCTCAGGCAGCGCTCAAGGCCCTATCTCTTCTCCAACACGCTCGCCCCGTCGATCGCCGCCGCTTCAATAACGGTCCTCGACC
>SLFE01000135.1 GCA_007124415.1 Waddliaceae bacterium
ACCTTTAGAAAAGATTTTTTCATCGCTGCAGTCGACAGGCTCGTTCCCGGGGATCAAAACACGGATCTAAAAGTTTCATCCTGGTTGAACGATCATCGAAATCTCTTTGAATTGCGCCACATTGAAAACCTTATATTACTCAATAGCTCAATTGAACTTTCTTTGGGTGGAAATTCCTCTAATACAGAGGACAAAATAACCGAGATCTGCCTGAAACTTCTTATTCCTCCGGAATCCGCCGGCCCGGTCAAACCCAAACTTGAAGAAATGACCGAATCGAAGCAAAAAATTAATCTCATTCGAAGCCTTCAACTCTTTACCGATCCAAAACAAAGCCTTATCGAAGACCTGATCTTTTTATACAAAGGGAAAACCCATGACCAATCATTTGGCATTTATTATGACGTCGCTTTTTACAGGAACGAAGAAGTGATTCGAAACGTTGCCGCCTTCATTAGAATGTGCGAAAAAGTCGTCTCCGTTCATCCCAATGAAATCCAAAAATTTTTTATCAACGCCAAACATTTACAGGAGTTCTGCAACCTGCCGAAAGAAGAACGAAACGCCGTATTGACCCAAGCCCGGCCGTTGCTGAAAAAAACGGATGACGGAAATGTCATGATCAACATTATCTTGGCCGCGCAAAAAGCCGGCGTCGATTTCCGTCAGACTTTGTTGGAATTGCAAGATAATCTGCATGATTGTCACAAACACATACTTGAAGAGAAATTGTGCCGATTTCTCCCCTGTGAGCAGCCGGTAGGCGACAAACTTTCCCTCTGGCTGAACGTCAATCAAATGCATTTCGAACCAAGGGATGAAGGGTTGTTATTCAGCATGGAAGACGCAGTCAAGCGTCAGAAACAGGTTCAAAGAAGCATTCTGAGCACTCTCCTTCCTTCCGGCTTTAATGCCGGACTCGCCTTATTCGAAAAATGTAAAGACTTCAATCAGAAATATCTCATCAATGACGCACTGAAAACAATGAATCCTGAATCGAGAGCCGTTTCGATCCAAAGACTGGCACCCTATCTCCAAAGGCTCGATAATGCAGGTATAATAGCGAGGCTTCTTCAAATGGCCCCGTCGTTTCCTTGCGATCAAATGTTTGGGCAATTAGTTGAATTATTAATCAGAGCGCCAACCATGCTTCAAAAAGACGTGATAGTGAAGACGTTGTTGAACACCCCCGACGACCAACAAGACGCGGCAAAGAGCATAGCAGAGGCAATAGACAACAACTTTTCCGCCCTGAGGCGGTGCATGGAGCTCCTCATTCCCGAACCGGAAAGAGACGGCATTAAGACACTGATCCCCGAACTATTTCGATCGCTTAAATCCCATGAAAAACGGAACCTTATTCTTGAAATTTCACGAATGCCTAAAAACAAAAGGGCAGGCAAGATAAAAGAACTTGCCAGGACATCAAAACTCATTGCCGAATGGGCGCAACGCAAGTATATTCACCCGCGAATTGATGTCTTTCATAAAACTCTAGCAATTTTGCAAACTATGGGGCAAGACGAAAGAAACCGGTTCCTTGACAGTTTTAAATATATAACCGATATCAGAGATCTGATTTACGCTCTTAAAATTTATAAGAATGTGCATTCAACACAAAACCAGATAAACAGAAAATTAATAGATTTCATACGACCTGTTATCAACCAACACCATCTAAATGCGGCCGCATTGCTTCTGGAGCACGTAAACATCAATGAAATTGACACAAAAAATTTAAACTTGGAGAAATTGGGTCTTCTTTATACCTATTTGGGGCAGATCGGCAAGGAAGAAACCGCCGCCCGCCTGGCCAATGCGGCACACGGATTGATAGAGGAATTTCTTGCTCGAAAAGACTTGGCCCATCGTTTCGCCATAAAAGGCTCTTTCACACTGGATAAAGCCGAATATTTTTACGAAGGGTATTATTCAATGAGAACTTATCAGGAACTCGCTCGATCCCTCCGGGAGTACCTTCGAGAAAATAGTGAAAAGATTAAATTGACGGAAAAGCAACAGCATGAATTGTTTGACAGCTTCAACATGGTCAACGCGCGCCTTGACGCGCAGGAACAATACCACAAATACCTTCAGGGTCAACCTGTGGTTATCTCGACCGGCTGGAAGCGTCACGCCACCAGCTATGTTTTAAAGGGAAGCGCCTTGGTGAAGTTGAATAAGGGCGCCAGAAAATTACGCACTACCATCTCGGTCTATGAGATAAAAAATACCGAAAAAATCACGGCCGAATACATTCAATCACTCACTGCCCTCACTCATTACTCCAGCACCCAACATCAAGATATGCTTTATTTCAAATATGACATTGATAGGGAATTAGGACTGACCTTCTTAAATGAAGAATCCCTCGAAACCCCCGAGCAAAAAGTAGGCAATTGCACATGGGCGACGCCAAAGCTGGCCGCACGGGCCATCCTCTATTTGATGTACCGCGAAAAACATAGTATTGAACAATCGAAGCAGATGGCCCAAAATGTCTTCAAAGATTGGCGCTCTTTCGACTTAGAACGGGGTTTGAAAAATTACCTTGACAGTCATGCTGAAGGAAAGCCTCTGCACGAACTGACCGATGAGAAACTGCTGAAGAACATCCATGAAAAGTGCGAACGCAAACAGAGCCCTGCATATCAAAAAATTCAAGACATGCTTCAGCCCGGCCCCCTTAGTATTCCCTATGAAAATTCTGAATTCAGGCAAAGGCGTTTAAGAAGTCCTTTAACGCCCCGAAAAAGAAAAAGAATAAGCTCTGATAAAAATTCTTAAAAAATATACGGCCTTTTCTATTCTTGTGTAAATTCACTTCTGCGTTGGTTTTCTAAGCCAGCTTGGCGAGGACCGAGACCATTTTTTCAGCGGCCGCCTCTTCATCGCAAACGATCGGAATATTCTCAAACCTGATCCGCTTGTAATCGTTTTGAAAATGGATGCGGGCAATGATTTCAGCGCTGGGATTGGCGTGCTGCACCGTTTCAATGATGGTTTCTGTTGTGCGGGTGTCGGGTGTTGTGATCACGACAAGCTCGACATTGCCGATGCTGGCCCGCTCCAGTAGCTGAAGCTGCATCGCGTCGCCGAAAAGCATATTGATATCCCTTCGTTCCGAATAAGAAACCGTGTCGATGTTCTGATCGATCACCAAAACATCGTATTTCCCTTCCAGACTACTAGCAGCAGCCCTTCCCACAGGCCCGTAACCGACAACAATGGCCCTGGGCAGGAAAGGGGCCTCAGGATTCTCCGTTTCGTAGAGGGCGCCCATGGACATGCCTTTCATCCTGGAGCTGTACTCGTGGCTTTTTGAGCTCGTCCATTTTTTCAGAAGACGGAATAAGATCGGATTAATGCTGATCGTGATGAAGGCGCAAGCGACGATAATGCCGTAAGCGGTTTGCGGCAAAAGCTGCAGGCGGGCCCCCTCTTCCGACAAAATAAACGAATACTCACCGATTTGACTGATCGACAAGGCCAGCCCGAATCCCATATACGAGGGGTATCCGGCAATTTTAACGATGGCAAACGCCGCGAGCGGCCTAAGCAGAAGGACGATGGATAAAATGCCGAGGAACAAAGGAAAATTATTGGCGACAACCATCGGATCAAACAGCATCCCGACCGAAAGGAAAAAGATCACGGCAAAAGCATCCCTCATCGGCAGGGCGTTGGCCGCCGCCTGATGGCTCATATGCGTATTGCCGACAATAGCGCCGGCGATAAACGCGCCTAAAGCGATTGATATACCAAAAAAATAGGTGCTGCCCACCGCGATTAAAAACACGCAGGCCAAAATTGCGAGTGTGAACAACTCGTGCGACCGCGTCCTGGCGATCACCTTCAAAAGCTTCTCGATCAAACGCTGGCCGATAAAATAAACAAGCAGCCCCAAAACGGCAATTTTCAAGATGACGATCATGACTGAATAAAAGACCATCGCGGCGAGATTAACATCCCTCGCAGGATCGGCAAAAACAACTAAAGAGGGCAGCAGGATAAGGCCGAACACCGAGACCAAGTCCTCGACAATTGTCCACCCCATCACAAGGTAGCCTTGTTTGGAGCGGAGCAGCTTCAGGTCCGTGAGCAGCCGGACGATAACGACGGTACTCGACACGCAGACGGCGATGCCGATGATAAGGCCGGACGTTGCCGCCTCTCCAAGACCGACGCTCAAAGAAGCGCCAGCAAAAATCGACAGCAGCGACAAAGCGAGGGCCCCGGGAAGAACGACTCTTTTAACCTCGCTGACATCCTTCCAGTTGAAGTTGAGCCCCACCGCAAACATCAGAAGCGTCACGCCGATATTGGCAAGCTGGTCCGAGATCTCCTGATCGACAGTAAAGCCCGGGGAATGCGGGCCTATCAGATACCCTGCGATCAGATACCCCAAAATTGGCGAGAGCCTGAGGCGCTGGGCCAAATACCCCGCGCCGCAAGCAACGCTCAAGCCAAGCGCCAAAATCCAGATTATATTCAATTCCTCAGGCATATTCTTCTCGGAAATTCATATAATCTGACTAACATATCCCCGGTATTATTTATAGAGGAAATCATTTCTTTATCACCCCTTAATCTTTTTAAATTAAAATAAACAATATAAAAAAATGAACTATCTTTACGAAAAAATCAGCACTTTTATTGCTTTAGGGCTCACAGTCTTGATTGCCCTTCTCCTCGGATATGAGCT
>SLFE01000225.1 GCA_007124415.1 Waddliaceae bacterium
AAAGATGAAAATCGTTACTCTAAAGCATGATGAATAAGAAAGAGCTGCAAAATTTATTTTCGAAAACTCTTGATATCGAGGGCGACGAGCTTCACGCTATCCTTTTCAGCCATTTTGTCCGGAAGAGAAAAGCGGCGCTGGACGGAGAAGATCACATCATAGAAAAGATCTGCACCGAGGAGTACGACGAGCTCACAAAAAGGCTCGATCTCGCTGAAATTCAAGCCTCGTGCAATGTCAGAAACGTTTTGTTTACAAGAAGGCTTGCCAATGTGCTGATCAACGACGAGGCCGAACTCGACTTAAGGGCCGTCGACGCTGCTATCGGCATACTGGAAAAAAAGCTTTATTCGACAGGGCCGCAAAGGCAATTCGACGCCAGGCGCTACGAGCACGTCCTGAAGATGCTGAAGAGGATCAAGGACGAAAAAGAGCTTCGGGACCTCATTAAAAAGCTAGACAAGCCCTATTCCAATCCCCATGCCGACAAATTCATCAGAGATGCGCTGCAAATGCCTTCTAAATCCTCCATTACGGAAGCCCACGCAAAGAGGGCGGTGCTCTCGGCGCTGCTTTGCTATTTAAGGCAAAGCGTCGGCTCCTGCTTTGCTACAGCTCCGGCGATTATCGTCCATGACGAGCAACCCGCGCAGTTTTTGAGGGACATGGCCGAGCTGCTCGGCACCGGACGGCTGAAGCGAACGTTTGGCGGCGAGGAGTACTCGGCACCGCTCAGCTTCAGCTCAGGGGCGGGGGATTTGAGGCGCAAGATATTTATATCTAAGGATTTGAGTGAAGGCGTGCAAATTTGGCAGTCGCCCGGGCTGATCAATGCTCTCGAGGTAGCGGGCGTACTTTCCCGCGATGAGCCTCTTCCAAAAAGGCGCGCGATGCTCAAAAAACTGATTGCGGAGGCCTTAAGCAGCGGCAGCTTCGTCGGCGAGCGCCTTTACTTGAGTGTCGAAGATCTTTTGCATGAACTTTTGCTCAGGCATCACGGGATTTCTCAGGATGATCTGGACGAGTATCTGCACCGGCCGCACGAAATGGTCCACGGCGGACTCATGATGCGCATGAGCAAAACAGGCATGGGTAAAGGGGGCGTCGGACAGCGGGCGGCAGGGTTTTTGCAGGATAAGGATGCGGCCGGCAGAGCTTTTACGTCCCTTGCCGACAATGCTTTGCTGAAAGGGTGGGAGTTCACTTTAGCGACTTTTACCGAAACCAAGGCCGAGTTTTCAAAATGGAACCTCTATATCAGCCTGGGCCTCAGATCCGACGACAAAGGGGGGATCGGCCAAAGATTATATGAAATACTGAAGGATAAGCTCGAGCGGGAAAACAGGAAGGTTGAAGAGCTTCAAAGTCAATATGAACAGGTTTATGCCCAGTTGAAGTTTCTGGAAAGCCGCATGAGGAGGGCGTCTGAAGACGAGGCCCGGTGGCTCAGATCCGAATACCAAAGCCGGAGGAATGAGTTCAGCACTATCGAGGATATCAGAGGCGAGGCACACAGGCGGGCCGAGAGCTTCGCCAACCTCTTCGATGTCTTAATCGACCGGTATCTGAAGCTGTTTCCCCGGTACTTTCAGGAAGTCTACGATGCCGACATGCATCACGTGACAGCAGGCCCTTATGACGATAGTCCCGCGGGATTTCAGTTGATTTACAAATACGGGCGGGCGGCCACGTCGGCATGGACGCCTGTCAAAAACCTCTCGGATTTTGTCGAGGTTCTCAATTCCTTTTTCACCTCGACTGAATATGAAATCGTCAATGATCCCCTGTTTGAAGGGTTCGGATCCGACATATCCGAGATTACGACGGCTATTGTCAACCATATCAAGACCGATGAGTTTTTGGAGTCGGCCCTTTACCGCATGGCGGCGGCAAAAAATGCCCCTATTCCCGAAAATCCTCTGGAAAATCTGGATAAAGTAGAGAAAAAACCGTGGGCCTATACTTCCGGAGGCAGCCTCGACACCCTCCTTTCCTGTTATTTCAGCCGAGAGGAAAGGCCGACCCATATCGACCGCTGGATGGAAAACCAGACCGAGCTGCTCGTCTATCTTCTTGACGGCCTGAAGGAGACGCCTCCGAAAATCACAGATCAGTTTGTCGAGAAGCCCGAAAAAAATTTGTTGATAACTTCTCCGACTCATGCTTTCAACCTCAAACCGGGATATAAAAAATTCCGGCAGGGATGGGAGTCAAAAGAGTACACGTATATTTGGTGCCGCGATCAGGTAATCTCAAAGATGAAAACTTTTGTCGAACGGATGAAATTCGACGATGCCAAGGTCGATTTCTTATTCGGACGGATGATAGATAAAATACCCAAGCATTTTCATCACTTTTTTCGGAAAGCGTTTTCCATGCCCCCCAAGAGCATGAATCCGATTCTTTTCCGCGAATACGTTGTCAAAACGATTTCACGTGATAAAAATCTGACTCCGGTCGAAAGGTATTTCTTCACGCCTGACGAGGTCGACAGCCTTTTGTACAAACTCCTTCCTTTGTTTAAAGTGGAGGGTCTCAAGGAAAGGGTCGGCGAGATTTTTGGGTTCATTGACGAAGTGGACGAGGGAATGCATAAAAATATCATGGAAAATTACGACGACTTGAAAGATCAATTGACCTACGGCGCGATTGTCAGCGCCGAGGGGCTGCGCAATTTCAGCCTCGCGCTGATCGCAGCAACCCTGGAGGATACGTTTGACTCTCGCAATTGGCACAAGTTGATCAGCCGGGCTATGCAGGAACTTAAATTCGCCATGCCTGAACCGATAATTTTTGCCGACACCAATTGGGCTTTCGACATGTTCGGCTTTGTTGTCAATCCGGGAACAGGCGAGTTTGAACTTTGGCGTCTCGACGACACCGGAACAGCGGGCAGCCCAATGTCGATCTGGCGGAAGTGGCTGGACGGTTCAAGGCGCAAACCGCCTTGGTCGCTGTATACAAAACCGCACGAATATCAATCCTGAAATAGATTCTTTGCAAAAAAAACTTTAATCGCTTATATACTTCTATTTGATCGCAAGACCTTTCATGTTCTTTGGTTCTTAAGCCGAAGACACAAGACATAATTGCCATGCGTGAAGCAAAAATTGGAGAAAAAACATGAGACTTCTTAGAACCTTAGCACTCGTTGCCCTGACAACTATATTATTTTCACCGACAAGTATTTTTGCCAAACCGCTTGGGTGTTCAAGAGACAGCTTTCATAATTCAAAAGATCAAAGGGATTTTGAAGCGGTCCAGGAATACGTCAATTCCAAACGGACCATCCCCCTGGAAGAAAAGATCTGCAACTTATCGATCAGCGGCGATATCCGCTTTGACTGGGCAGGAATTTTGGAGCAGAGAAATTGCGAGAAATTCCGCGGCAACAACGGCATTGCCAGACAGGACCAGTTTACCGGTAACATCACTACGGCGCCGCCTATCGGAGGCTCTCCCGGATATGAGTCGGGAAAGGGGATCCCGTTCAGCACCAGCACATTCGAGGTGGAGTTCAATCTTTACTTTGATTATGTTTGCGACCGTTCGTGGGGCGTTGCCTGGATTCAGTTCGACAACGACGCCGGAATCTTACAATCCAACAAAACCTGCCAGCAAGATCCGCAAGGCTTGTTCGGCAGTGGCTGCTGCGAGGGTCTTTGCTTGAAAAAGGCCTACATGGGATATAACCTTTTTCTCGACGGATGCTCACGTTTCGATATCGAGCTGGGGCGGCGCCCATTATATTCGATATTTGATTCCCGCGTTCAATTTCAAAGCAACGCGGACGGCATTTATCTAAAATATGCCCGCTCGCTTGGCGATTGCGGAGACTTTTACTGGTATGCCTCGGTCTTTCTTGTGGACGAAAGATCCAATCACGGAGCATGGATAACAGAGGCGGGAATTTTGGCCCCTTATGATCAAGGTTTTGACGTACGGTACTCATACATTGACTGGATGACTGTCCAGAGCCATAGTTTGAACAGGTGCAGCACACCCTATGCAAGAGGCATGTTGTTCCGAGTTTCCCAATGGACGCTTGCATATAATTTCACAGCTCCCAAATTATGCGTGCCCGGAAAAGCTTATGGCGCTGTCCTCTATAATCATGCTGCCAGAATTGACAATGAGCTGAACATTAACAAAAAAATGAACCTCGGATTTTATGTAGGGCTGTTGATCGGTCAGGTTTGCCAGGAAGGCGATTGGGCCTTTGACATTTCATACCAATATGTCGAACCTTTTGTGGTCCCCGATGCTGATGTTACCGGCATCGGTAGAAACGGACGGAACTTAACCATGAGCACCATTACAGATAACGCTTACGGATTTCCCAATTACAAGGGGTGGCGTTTTGAGTTTCTTTACGCCTTCACCGACAACCTTTCGCTTTTGGGAAATTTTGAATTTTCTCGCCAGATTTTTTCAAAATTTGAGGGGACTGCGGGAGTGCCTGCAGGCTCGCACAATTACTCTAAATTCGAAGTCGAAGCCATTTATGCTTTTTAGTATCTAATGTACTAAAAGGCTTGATCGCACTTTAAATAACCCTTGCCAGTTCTCTAAGGCAAGGGTTTTTTTTAAATTTTTCGTAAAATAATTAATTTAATCAATTTTTATTCGTTTTTTTGCAATTTTATCCGTAATTTAGGGTAAAAATAATCATATTTCCAGTTTTAACTTATTAA
>SLFE01000282.1 GCA_007124415.1 Waddliaceae bacterium
AGGTGTTTTATACCGGCGTCACAAGGGCACGCAAAAAGCTCGATATCTGGGGTTTGGACGAAACGCTGAAAACGGCTGTACGGAAAAAAAACGTCCGTAATTCAGGATTTTGATCGAGAAAACAAAAATTCGGGTTTTTCTCCGAACAAGCCTACCCTCACATAAGGGGCGAAGAAAAGCATGATCTCGTCGCAGACATCGTTGTAGATGCTCGAGTAATGATCGATTTCTTCTTGCGTCCAGATTTTTTTCCTGCGCTTCTCCATGCGCTCCCTTTTGACCGTGAGAAGAAAGTCGAGGTCCCTCGTCCAGTAATGGTTGAGAATGACCGGCGGGTATTCCTCCAGGCCGTCGTTGTAGAATTTAGTTTGGCAGTGCGGTTTCAGTCTGCATTCGTGAATGTCGGCACTTTCGACAACTTGCGGTTTGACAATGGGTTTTGACGGATTGATTTTTCCCGGAACGAACTCTTCGCGGTAAAGAAGCGTCTCGATGAGAAGCTTGCCTTCAGGAATTTTCTCCGCGTGCGAGGTTCCAAAATAGCGCCGCATGACAATGACTTGGCCGTAATTTTCATGCTCGTCCAGCATTTCAGTCAGTGATCCCCAGTTAAGCGGAAGGAGGAAATCGTCCACATCGATGATTGCAAGCCACCTAGTTTCGTCTCGGGATCTGGCGATCGCGTCGCGCAGCGCTTCGGTCCGGTAGGAGCTCAGGTTCGCTTGCCGATGAGAGGGACGTTCGATGAGATCGACTTCATTTGAATCGATATAGGGCTGCAGGATTTGGAGGTAATTGTCGGTACTGTTATTGTTATAGAGATAGAAGTGGTTGACTCCCATTAGTTTGTTATACTCAATCCACTCCTTTAAATAGGGAGCTTCCTGCTGAAATGTAGCGAATACGGACAGAAAGTGCTCATATTTATTTATCCGCCGGCCATCCACAATTTGAGCGGCCAGCCCCGTGCTTGTGAATAAGAACAGACCTATCAAAACCAATTTTTTCATCATTACCTCACAGAATTCTAAAAATCGAGATTTTAATCGCTGGAATATATAAAGTCGACCTTTCCAAATATTTTGGAAAAGCATAAACTGGATTCTTTGGAGGTAGGCCATTCATGAGATTTTTACTTGCCTTGTTTGCTTTGCTTGTTTTAACCGGCTGTCGTTGGGAAAGCGATACCTACTGCGATCCTCGCGAAAAAATGCTCCCCGTCCGTCCGGATGAAGAAACCATGTTCTATCAGCATGAAATCTGCAAGCTGGTGAACGAGTACGCGACCAAGCTCGAGTGGTATCACCAGGTTTGGCTGGAACATTGCTACGCAGAATTCGAGAATGACAAGTTCAATCTGTATGTCGATTTTTCCTCGCAGGCCAATTTGAACATTCCCGAGGCCAGAAAAATGACTGTCCGCATCATCGAGAGCCTCCTCGACCACCTGAATGAAAACGAGCTTCTCGTGGCGCGCCAAGAAAGCAAGTTCACTCCGGAAAATCTCTACTTTAATTTAACATACACAAGCTTTTACGGAAAATATGTCGACTCTCTCCTCGTTGGGAGAAGCGAATTGAAATACGGCTTTTTGAATGTCTTTTACGCGCATGACGCTTTCATGGTCGATCCTGTTATTTATCATAAACACAGCGAACCTTATGAAACATCCAAGTGCATTGTAGCGACTCAGGATAAAACAGATAAAAAATTGAAGCCGACTCCCGAAAGCATTTATGACAGGATCGTCGCTCCTCAGGATTGGATGTCCGGCGACCCCGACTATGTCCGCAGACCCCCGGGAGATTTTGACGCATACGAGCTTATCCGCAGGGGTACGATGTCAAATTATCCCAGATATGGAATCGAGCGTGCTTCAGGAGCTATCGAAACAACAGATGTTTGGCCTCCCGAGCAAAAAGAGAACGATTCCAAAAGTCAGGACGAGTCGAAATCTTCTAAATAATTAGCAGATCTGCGACGGAACATTTACTCGAGAATTTCCCAGTAAGCTTTAGGAAGCGCTTCGATGATATCGGAGGCGAGCATGCAGTAGGGCGTTAGGTCCAATGCGGCGATTTCCCCGGCCAGACCGTGGAGATAGACCCCGAAGATCGCCGCTTCGTGGAGAGTCAGGCCCTGGCTGATAAGAGCTGCCAGGATGCCTGTCAAAACATCGCCGCTTCCCGCTGTCGCCATTCCCGGGGTGCCGGTGGGGTTCACAAGCATCGGCTTGCCCGGATGGAAAATCCAGCTTGGCCCTCCTTTAAGGATGAGGGTGACGTTTTTTTGGTCGGCAAATTTTTGGCATCTCTCTAGAAAATCGTTGTCAATGGATTTGGGAGAAGGCTCTCCGAGAAGCCGGGCCATTTCCCCGCAGTGCGGAGTCATCAGAGTTTCCTTGGGCAAGTCGATTTTTTCTTCGGACAAGATGCTGAGCGCGTCGGCATCGATAACGCACGGACATTCGACATGAGGCAAAACGCTTTTACAAAGCTCCACAGCGTGCTCGTCCCGTCCAATTCCCGGACCGAAAAACGAAGCCCCCGCTTTATTAATATTTTCGAGGACCGTCTTCGTATCGCCTTGCCGATAAGCAATTTTGATCAGTTCATAGGGGCTGGCAGACAATTCCACCTGCATGCCTTCAGGGTGAAGCAGGCGCATCATTCCCGCTCCGGCTTTTAGGGCGCTTAGCGAAGCGAGAAGGGCGGCGCCGGGCATGCCGGGAGATCCTCCGACCCCCATGACGTAGCCTGCCTGGTATTTATGTCTGTTGCGTACAAGGCGGGGGCGGAGATTTGCGGCATGGTCCGGAGTGATGAGGCTGGCTGATGCTTGGGCCTCGTCGATATATTTTTGATCAAGGCCGACGAAGACGTGCTCGAGCAAGCCGACATAGTTCCAGCCGTCCGCTAAAAAAAATCCCTGTTTCGGAAGGCCGAGAAAAATCGTTTGCGCAGCTTTGATTGCCTGCCCTGTCACTACTCCGGTTTCTCCGTTGAGGCCGGAGGGAATATCGATTGCGATAATGGGAAGCGAAGATTCGTTGGCTCCTTTGATAATCGAGTGATAGGGTTCTTTGGCCTCCCCTTTAAAACCCGTTCCGAACATGCCGTCAACGATCAGGTCGAAGCGGTTTGCCAGCAAATGCGGTTCTATAAGCTTTTGGGTAATGTAGCCGCCTGCCGAGAGAAAGCGGTCGTGATTTTTTTTGCAGAGGGGGCTGCAATCTTCCCACGGAACAATTTGTATGGCCGTCACGCTGTATCCCCATGAAAGCAGGTGCACCCCGGCGACATAGGCATCGCCGCTGTTGTTGCCTTTGGCGCATAAAAGAAGAATTTTATTTTCGATTGCGACGTCTTTGCAGAAGCGGTCGATTTTTGTCGCGACTCCCAAACCTGCATTCTCCATAAACACTTCTTCCTTAGCCCCTTCATCATAAGCTAAAGATTCGATGCGGGCCATTTCTTTTGGAGTGACGATTTTCACAGGTGTTCCTCTTTTACAGTCCTTTGCATTAAATAGGGAATCGCGTCGCCTAAATCAAGCTCTCCGTGCAGGATTTTATACAGTCCTTCCGTAATGGGCATAGGTACGTTAAACTCCCGGCTTAAACGGAGCGCCGCCTCGCAAGAATAAAACCCTTCAACGACCATTCCTATTTCCTTTTTTGCTTGATCGGGGGTTTTTCCGCCAGCCACTAATTGTCCGAAACGATAATTGCGGCTCATGGGGCTGCTGCATGTCAGGCAGAGGTCGCCCATGCCCGCCAGGCCGTTGAATGTTTCAGGGCGGCACCCTTTGGCGACTGCCAGCTTGCGGATTTCGTGAAGTCCCCTGGTCATCAGGCCGGCTGTAGCGGTTTTTCCCATTTTCAGGGCGTCGGCCATCCCGCAGCAGATTGCGATGATATTCTTTAGCGCCCCGGCAAGGGCGATCCCTTCAATGTCGGAATTGGGGTAGATGCGGAGCTTGTCGGTCGTGAAAACATCGCAGATCAGCCTCATGACATCGGGGTCAAAACTCGTGCCCACTATAGAGCCGGGAAGGCCGCGGATGATTTCCTCGGCAAAACTGGGACCGCTGACCATGCCGATAAACGGCTTCCATTCTTCTCCTAGAATTTCGACGGCCACATCGGGGAGGGTCATCCCCGTTTCAATCTCTATCCCCTTGGAAGTAATGACAAAGGGGAAGGGCTTAAGGTTCAGCTCCCAGATTTTCATGAGGACCGGCCTCAGCCCGCGCGTCGTTACGGACTCGACGATCATCTCGGATGTTTCGAGGGCTTCTTCCAAAACGGTGGTGAAAATAATCGAGTCGGGGGCTTTGACATCGGGAAACCGGGGGTGGATTTTTGTTTCGGCCAGTTGCCGGGCAAGCTCGGTATTAATGGTCCATGAAACCACGCGATTTCCCTTGTTTGCCAGGAGGGTCGCGAGGCAAAATCCCCAACTGCCTGTGCCTAAATAACCTATTTTCATCGCTTTATAATATCAATCGAAGTTATTTTTTTGTAGTAAAAGTTAAAAAATCTTCAGGAGAAATGTAAGTTATTTTTGTATTAGGCAGTTTTTCTTTTAAAGTTCTGATTTTATCTTCTTCTATAAATTGACATTGATGGATCACTAATTCGCTTAAATTTTTAAGCTTTTCCAAGTGTCTTAATGAGGACTCTCCTATAAG